>CALGGV010000222.1 GCA_937915725.1 uncultured Selenomonadales bacterium | reverse complement strand
ACGAAAATAAATTTGACGGCGATAACTGACGAAAAAGAATTTGCAATAAAGCACGTGATAGACTCGTTGACATTGTGGGACGAAGAAAAATTTGCAAACGTGAAAAAAATTTTGGACGTAGGAACGGGCGCGGGTTTTCCGGCAATTCCAATAAAAATTTTCAAGCCGAATGTAGAAATAGTTTTGCTGGATTCACTTTCAAAGCGCGTGGAATTTTTGAAAAAAGTTGCAGCAGAATTAAATTTGGAAAATGTAACCTGCGTACACGGGCGCGCAGAGGATTTAGCACGGCAAAATAATTTTCGTGAAAGTTTTGATTTGGTAACGGCGCGGGCGGTTGCAAGGCTAAATATTATTGCTGAATATTGCTTGCCTTTCGTGAAAATCGGCGGGACTTTTGCGGCGTTGAAAGGCAGACAATTTCTTGAGGAAGTTGCAGAGGCTGAAAACGCTGTAAAAATTTTGGGCGGCGGTAAAATTATTTGTGTTGAAAAAATTTTGCCGGAAATTCCGGACAATCGCGCAGTTGTTTATATTGACAAAAAATTTTCCACTCCAAAAAATTATCCACGTAAGGCAGGAATTCCAACTAAAAATCCACTATAAATTTTTTTTGAGGATTAGTGAATAAAAATCCCAAATTAACTAAAAATCTAACTGCTTAAAGGAATTTTTTCTAGAAAGTCGAATGTAAAAGCGAGGTGATTCCCTTGAAAGCGAAGAAATTTTTTGTTGGCACATCAGCTTTGCTGGCAATGTTTATAAATTTTCCGCAAGTTTCAGCAGATGAAGTGGTTACTTTTGGTGAAGAATTTGAAAACGATAACAATTCTAAGGTTGTCCCTTTTCAAGATGAAAATTCTGATGATGAAGATTTTGGTCCGGTCTTAATTTTCAATGATCCCGAAAAATTAAAAAATGAAAATCCCGCCAAAGATTCTTCAGAAAATCCTGCAGAAATTGAAGAAAAACCGGAAACTGAATCTGACAATGAGGAAAAAATTTTAGTGATTGATAAAAATTCTTCAAAGTATAATATTTCTTCAAATTACGACAATGAAAATTATGATAATGAAAGAATTTTACCGCCAAGCAAAATCAATGAAAATCGAAATGAAAAACAGAAAAAATTAAAAACTCAAAAACCGCGCTTTATAAAATTGGCAATGGACGAAAATTATATTTACTATCTTGATAAGCAAAGTGTTTCGTGGCAAAGAATCCCTTATTCTGCCAGCGAATATATGCTTGATGTTTGGGTGCGTATGATTGAAATAAATCCCGATAATTCAGATATTCCCGCAGATTTAGCCGAATATCTCAACGATACAACAAATGGCGAAATTGAAATTGCACGTGAAAAAGGAAAAGCATTTGCGCCGGTTGATGTTGACGTTTTGCAACACAAAAAATATTTTTTGGAACATTATTACCTGCGCCCAAAAACTAAACAAATTCAATTTTTGAGCGAATTGGAAGTTGTAGGGCATCCGCAAAATACAGTTTCACAGCGCGCTTACGATTATAAAAATTGGGAATATTTAATTCCCGGCAGTATCGAAAGTATAATTTACAATGCAACAATAAAGGAAGTTGGAAAAAGCGGCTCGTCCGAAAATGGGCATATGTCTTTTGCTGATATGCTTGAAGAATACGCGAGAATTTCCATAAGATAAAATTTTAAGGAGATGTTTTTAAATGATACCTGTTTTGGTAGGATTGGGCGCACTTGTTGGCGGCTATTTAGTCGTCACAAATTGGGAAGAAGTTACAAAGTGGTTGCAAGAATTAATGTCCGAACTTCAAACTTCATTGAAAAAATTGGGCGTCGAAGGCTACACTGCAAAACTTTTTTCTAATATTCAAGACGGCGCACTTAAACTCGTCCACCGCCTCTATTACAAAGAAAACGGCAAGTGGATTGAAAAAACTACTACACGTGAAATTGATGAATCTCAAGTCCCTGAATGGGCAAAAGCCGGCTTAGGCGAAAAAGAAACCGACGTTACCGCCCGCTACGAAAAAGAACTCGAACTTACAATTTAATCGAGGTGAATTTTTATGGCTATTACCAAACAATCAATGGATATGGTTATTGAATCTGTCAAAGATTTTTTCAAAAATTTAATCAACCCAAATATGAAAATTGAAGATATTGCTGAAGTTGTGGCAAGCCGCCTCGACAATGTCATTATCGAACACGAAAAACAGGGCTTGCACTACAGCGCGGGAAAATTTTATATCAAGTACATTGACGAAAAAAATTTTCAACTTCAATTTGAAATGTTCTTCAAAGATAACGACGATAAATGGCACAAACTCGCCAATGAAAGTGAATTGCGCGATATGTCACTTTTGGAAATTGGCGCAGCAAAAACTCTCGACAAGCTGAAGGTTATCGAATTTCCAATTTCTGCGCCGGAAATTAAACCTGAAGTCATTGAAGAAAAAACTGCTGAAGAAAAAGCCGCCGCCGAAGAAAATAAAACTGTCGAAGAAAAATTTGACGAACTTACCGGCGTTAAACCGGAAAAATAATTTTATAAAATTTTTTGGAAAGTGGTTACAATGCACTTTCCTTTTTTATTTTAAAAAACTTGCAATTATTAAAATTTTCTTGTAGAATGAAAATCTGGAAAGTTCAAACCTTAATAGAAAGGAAGTGAACGGCACGACTTATCTGTCGCGCCATTTTAATGATAGGCGATATTCTACGTAAAGAACGTGAAAAGCAGAAATTATCAATTCAAGACGTTGAACAGGGAACAAGTATTCGTGCGGTTTACATAGATGCTTTAGAAAAAGGCGAATATGATAAATTGCCCGGCGAAGTCTATGCAAAGGGCTTTATCAAAAATTACGGCAATTTTTTGGAACTCAATGGCGAAGAATTAGTTAGAAAATTTATTATGGAAATTTCCCCCGCTGCAACTGCGCCGGAAGATTCTAAAACTGAAAATTCAAATTCTGAAAACAAAATCGCAGCTAAAAATATTGGCGCAAAATATCAAGCAAAACAAGATGATACAGAAGAAGATTCAAATTCAAAGAAATTTTTAGTAGCGGCAGTTGCGCTTGTTGCAATTTTAATTGGTGGAATTTTTTACGGTTTAAGCGGCTCTGATAGTGAAAATCCAACTGTTGCTGAAAATGTAAATCAGCCCGCAGTTGAAACTCAAACTGAAATAGTTGCACAAGAAGTTCAAACTGTAACGCCGCCGCCGACTCCGGTTGAAACTCAGCAAGTTGCACAAGTTCAAACGCCCGTAAATGAAGTTAATCTTCAAGCAACTTTTTCCGGCGATTGCTGGACACAAGTTATAGTTGACGGAAAATTGGAATATGAAGGTATGATTGGCGCAGGCGAAAATTTTAACTGGAAAGGCAACCAAAGTATTAATGTTTTACTTGGCAACGCAGGCGCGGCGCAATTCGTCATGAATGGGCAAAATGTTGGATCTTTGGGCGGCGATGGCGATGTTGTAGAAAAAACTTTTACTCGTTGATTAATTTTTAAATTTTGGGGATTAGGGAAATTTCCCTAGTCCTTTTTTTTTGAAATAAAATCTTTACTCTAAATATTTTCCAATACCGCCAAAAAGGCGGAAAATATCAACGTAGCAAGCCCTTTCTTTTGTTTTAGATAAAAAACCATCAGGGATTATTGGTAAAGCCCAAATTTTGCTTAAAAATCGGTTTTTATTTCTTTAGAAAAATTTTTACAGATTTTGGAGGAAAAATGACGCGGCTAAAAAATTCACGGCTCGAAAAATTTTGAAATAGAATCTTTACTCTAAATATTTTCCAATACCGCCAAAACGGGCGAAAATTTCAACGTAGCAAGCCCTTTCTTTTGTTTTAGATAAAAAACCATTAGGGATTATTGGTAAAGCCCAAATTTTGCCTAAAAAGCGGTTTTTACTTTTAAAAATGATGCGGTTAAAAAATTCACGGCTTGAAAAATTTTGAAATAAAATCTTTACTCTAAATATTTTCCAATACCGCCAAAAAGGGCTAAAATTTCAACGTAGTAAGCCCTTTCTTTTGTTTTAGATAAAAAACCATTAGGGATTATTGGTAAAGCCCA
>CALGGV010000221.1 GCA_937915725.1 uncultured Selenomonadales bacterium | reverse complement strand
AAATTATTGACGCGGTTATAAAATTTTATTCAGAAAATGCAAAGCCGCGTGAACGTTTCAAACTTTTTATCAAGCACGACACGTGGAAAAATTTTGTTGAGAATTTAGAAATTGTTGCAAAATAAAAAAGCGGGTTGCCCCGCCGAAAAAGTTTATTGTTGCAAAATGAAATTAAAATTTGAAAGTTCACTTAAGCCGAAATTATTTTCAGTTTTTGTATCGACAATTTGAGCGTTTGAATCTGCGCGAAAGGCAGCGGTTTTATGTTGAGAAATGACGCGCCCGCCTTCATCGTAAACCGTTATCAAAGTTGAGCCATCGGAAAGAATTTGCGTTACAGTTTGAGTTTTTTGACTTGCCATAGTTTCTGCGTCGTAGTCAGCCGATCTGCCGTGTTTCAAATTATCCAAAACTTTTGAAAAGGTTTTTGAGTAGTCGGCTTGTGAATTTTCATACGCGGTAAAATTTTGACTCCAGCCGCTGACAGGATTAATTTTCATTTTAAAACCTCCTTTAAAATCTATCGTCAATTTACAAAGTGTAATTCAGCCACGTACAAATTAAAACTGCAACTGAAACAATCCCGTTTCTCATAAAATAAGATTGTGTAACCTGCGAAAAATCTTTTGGACTAACGATACTATGTTGATAAATCAAAGTTCCCGTTGCAATTCCTACGCCCAAAAAGTAAATCGAGCCCAAATTTAAAATTATCCCTACCAACAACAAACAAATAACGCAGAGTATGTGCAGGATTTTTGAAATTTTGAACGCGCCCTTTGCGCCGTATTCTGTAGCCATTGAGTGCAAGCCGTGCGCTCTGTCAAATTTTTCATCTTGTGCGCCGTACATTGCGTCAAATCCCGCCATCCAAAAAACTATCGCCAAACATAAAATTATCATTGGTACTGAAAAAATTTCGCCCGTAACTGCAACCCAGCCGCCCGCCGGAGCCATTGCTATTGCAATTCCCAAAACTACGTGACACCAGCCGGTAAATCTTTTTGTGAAGGGGTAAATTATAAACGGCAACGCGGCAACCGGTAAAAGTTTTAAGCAAATTGGCGGCAACTGCGCGACGGTTACAATCATTATCAGCAGACAACCCAAAATAAAAATTAACGCCTCTGATTTTGTAATTAAGCCGCGAACCATTGCGCGGTATTTTAGGCGCGGCTGAAGTTTATCGTATTTTAAATCTGCCAAATTGTTAATCGCCATTGCCGCCGCCCTGCCGGAAGTTACGGCAAGCGCAATTAAAATTAAAGTCAGCGCGTCAACTTTGCCGTTCGATGCCATTAACGCCGCTATAAATGCAAACGGTAAATCAAAAATCGTGTGTGAAAGTGCAATATTGTTAATGTGTGCTTTAATCGTTGCCAAAAAATTTCCTCCTATTCGCAGTCCACAAACTCAATCAAAAGTTCACGTCCGCTTTTTAAAATTAAAATTCCGTCACATTCAGGGCAAAAAAAATTGTAACTTTCGACGGTAAAAATTTTGCCGCACTTGTTGCATTGCGCTTGAATTGGGACGCGGTTAATTTTTAGCGCGGCGTTTTCTGCGATTGTATTTTTTTTGAGAACGTCGAAAGAAAAATTTAGCGCGTCAATTTCAACGCCCGCCATTTCGCCCAATTTTAAACCTACTGCCGAAATTTTTTGCGCGTGATTTTCGGCGGCTACGTCCTGTGCGATTTTTAAAATATTTTCTGCAAGTGTTGCCTCATGCGTAGTAGTTCGCTCCTTTCAGTCGCTTTGTAGTGTTGTAGTGAGGTAGTGCTATAGTATTTGCTATACCACTATCCAACTATCACACTACTTCCCCAAAATCTGATGCAAACGCTAACATAAAAATTTTCGCCGCGCCTGCACTTTTCAAAATTTCGGCACAAGCCGCCGAAGTTGCGCCTGTTGTAAAAATATCGTCCACAATCAAAATATTTTTGCCGGCAATGTCAACGCCTTCAATCAAGCTGAACGCGCCCTTTAAAATTTCTTTGCGCTCGGCGGGGTTGTAGCTGTAAAGGTGCGGCGTATTTTTTGTACGGAGCAATAAATTTTCAGCCGGTAAATTCTGCGCGAGGAGCCAATCTTTGAAAATCAATTCAGTTTGGTTATAGCCGCGCTTTTTTAATCTTTTTTCGTGGAGCGGTACGAAAGTTGCAAAATTTACATTAGCCAAAAAATTTTCAATTTCAGGGCGGCTAATAACGCCGTAGAGGATACTTTGAAGGGCGGCTAATACATTTATATTACTGTCGAATTTTAAAGCCCTTAAAAGGCGTCTTGTGCCGTTTCTGTACTTTGTGATTCTCATGACGCCGCTAATTGGCGCGGGGGGATTTTTTTCTGTATCGAGTTTTAAAATTTTCTTCGCACAGGATTCACAGAGCTGGTGGCGTTCGTCAACAATTTCTTCACAGACGGGGCAAATTGGCGGATAGACAATATAAATCAGCGTCGTTTGTACAAATTTTAAAATGTTTGAAATATTTTCCAGCATTACTTATATCCTTTTGCCTCTTGCCTACTGCCTACTGCCTAATCAAAGATTAGCCGCTCCTATCATACCGGCGTTACTGCCGAGTTCAGCTATTGAAATTTTTGGAATTGGAGCATGCACGCCGCCGAAACAATCTTCTTTCAAAATATCAGAAAGCGGCTCAATAAAATCTTTGGCGTAAGCACTCATTGCGCCGCCGAGTAAAATTAATTGTGGACGAAACATATTTACAATATTAACAATTCCTTGACCGAGCATTAAAGTATATTGTTCCACAACTTCCATCATTTCGACGTTTTCATTTTTGGCAAGGCTGAAAATTTCGTCCAGCGTCAATTCTTTACCGGCAACTTGCGCCGCCGCTTTTAACAGCGCAGGAACTGAAACATAAGCCTCAAGGCAGCCTTTGCGCCCGCAAGTACACAATCTGCCGTGAACTCTAATTACTTGGTGTCCGACTTCACTGCCACCCATTATTCCGCCTTCAAAAATTTCGCCGTTCAAAATAATTCCGCCGCCTACACCATTTCCGAGCGTAAACATTACAACATCAGAAAAATTTTTGCCCGCGCCCGCTACAGCCTCACCTAACGCCGCGCAGTCAGCATCGTTTGCAATTCGCACGGGGCAAGGGATAACTTCACCTAAAGTTTTTGTAAGTTGCACGTCTTCCCAGCGAATATTATTTGAATAAACAACCGTACCTTTGCGCCTGTCGATTGTGCCGGGAACTCCAACGCCGACGCCTACGCACTGTTCAAGCGGAATATTATTTTCTGCCAAAAGTTTTAAAATATTTTCCGCCGTTTCGTCAATAATTTCTTTTGCAGGGCGTTTGGGATTAGTTGGATATTTTTTTATTTTCAGCAACTGATTTTGTTCGTTGACAATTCCCATTTGAATTTCTGAAGAGCCGATATTTACGCCGACGCGAATTGGATTAGCTTTTTCACGAATTGTAGTTAAAAGCGCGTCGCACGTACCCTCAATCTGCCAATCGCCGGAATTTGCCGGCAAGAAAAATGAATCGCCCTTTTTGTAAGCAAGTTTTTCGCCCTTACTGCTGATAACGCCCGCGCCGTCCAAAATTAAAATACTAAGGAAAGATTTTTCATTAACGTTGCCTTGTACGCGGTAAGTTAATTTTCCGTCCAAATTTAATTTATCGACAGTGAAATAATCGCAGTCTGCAACGTGCGGATAACTTTCAGCACTTGCAACGATAGGGATTCTGTTTGTAACTGCCAATGCTTTTTCAATGTGTAAATCACGTTTCTTGCCGTCCGCGCCGACTCTGCCGTAATCGTAAATTCTGTAAGTTACGTTTGAATTTTGCTGAATTTCGGCAATTAAAATCCCCTTGCCTATTGCGTGCAAAGTTCCCGATTCAATGAAAAGCACATCGCCTTTTTTTACGGGTACGGCGTTCAAAACTTCAAGCAGTGTATTTTCTTTAATACGCTGTGCAAATTCTTCCTTAGAAATTTCCTGTTTAAAGCCGTAATACAAAAACGCGCCGTCTTCAGCGTCAAGTACGTACCACATTTCAGTTTTGCCGTATTGCCCCTCGTTTTTGAGTGCGTAGGCGTTTGAAGGGTGTACTTGAATTGACAGATTGTCTTTGGCGTCGATAAATTTTGTAAGAATTGGAAATTCACGAAAGCGGCGGCAGTGCGTACCTAAAACTTCCAAGCCTTCAATGTCAAGATATTCGCGCAGGGTTTTACCTTCGTATTTGCCGTTTGCAATAATTGACGCGCCGTCGGGGTGCGCCGAAAGTTCCCATGCCTCCGCCAAAATTGCGCCGTCGTAGTCTACGCCGTATTCGTCAACTAATCTATGTCCTCCCCATAAATAATCTTTGCAAGCCGGTTTCAATTTAAAAATTGCCATGAAAATTTCTCCTTTGTTGAAATTTAAAGACTAGGAATTTTCCCTTAATCCTTAGCCCTTAGATAACGCGCTGAAATTTACAACAGTAACTTCATTTTCCCTGATTAATTTTAAAATTCTCGATGAAGTGACTGCATTTAATTCGCCTTCAAAATCATGATCCCACGCGCAAAATTTTTGTAGAACTGAATTTTTAGTGCCGGGGTGTAACATTACTTCAGTTGTACCTTCCTCAAGATTTCTTATCACTTTTGATAAAAATCTGACATTGACAGATTCACCCGCCACAATTCCGGAAAAATGATCCGGCGTCAAAATATTTTTAGCGTGTGCAGAACGTGCCGCAAATTTTGACAAGGACCCTAAACCAATTCGCCCGATAAGTTGTCCGACGTTATCTACTGAGCCGTCAAAAATTTTTGTGTCAGCTACGCGCATTGCAGGAATATTTGCCGCCTTTGCAAGTTTTAACGCTATTGCTATAATTCCCGGAAAGTGATGCAAATGTTGGTGGCTGTCAAAATGTGTTAGGTTTAAGCCGGCGTTTTGTACTTTTGTAATTTGGGCTGCAAGTTCAGCTTGAATTTCTTCACGATTAATTTTCCCTTTGACGTATAATTTTAAAAATTCAACGTAATTTTCGTGAAAGATACCTTCCGGCGTTACCAAAGTAGGAATTTTTTCCGGCGGCAAAATTGGATAACCATTAGCCAAAGTTAAATGAATTCCGACGCCTAAATTGGGATTTCGTTGAATAACTTTAAGCGCGTGTTCAAAAAATTTTCCGCCCGCCATAATTGTGGTTGAACGCAGACAACCTTTTCTGAATGCTTTTTCGACAGCCAAATTTATTGATTTATGCCTTCCAAAATCGTCCGCGTTGATAATTAATTGTTTCAAAAAATCCCTCCTACCAGCGCAATTTTCGTTGCCACGTGACTAATTCATTTTTACTTAGCGGCAAGTCGATTGATTGCCCGTTATCGTAATAGAATTTTAACCGAATTTCTTTAGCCGTCAACATATCCCGCAAACTTGATTTTGGAAATTGCAAAAATAATTTATTTTCGTTTTGGCGATTTGAAAGAGTTTGACGAGTTGCCGCGTCAAGTTCCCACGGGACTCCGTCAATAAAAATTATCGCCTTGTTCAGAAGTTGTGCCTTGTCAAATCGATAATCCCACAAACTTAAATTTGCGCCTTCCAAATAACCTTTTTCATCGCGCGCAGATTTAAATTCAAGCGTGGCGTATTCTTCCAAAAATTCAGTTTTGCGGTGATCGTGACTCCACGTGTAGGAAAATCCAAAAATTCCTACTAACATAAAAAAAAATCCAACTACAAAAAAAATTTTTCGCATAATCATTTCCAACTTTTTTTTGTAGTGAATTATATTACAAAATTTATTTAACTGAAAGGGCATTAATTAAATCTTTAGCGGTTAAAATACCGGCGGGAAGTTTTAGGCGCGTCGCTAATTCTGCCGCAACCGGTACATCTAAGCCGAGCCGCTTTATTTCTTTTATATCAGAAAAAATTTCTTTTGGCGTACCGATTTTTAAAATTTTTCCCTGCTCCATTACAAAAATTTTGTCAGCAGTTGCCGCCTCTTCCATAAAGTGCGTTATTAAAATTATCGTCAAGCCCTGCGCGTGCAATTTTTTTATCGTTGCTAAAACTTCACGGCGTCCTTGCGGGTCAAGCATTGCCGTTGGTTCGTCGAATACAATAATTTTTGTCTGCATTGCTATTGCGCCGGCTATTGCGATTCTTTGTTTTTGCCCGCCGGAAAGTTTGCTCGGCGAAAAATTTCTGTAAGCAGTCATATTGACATTTTCTAACGCTAAATCGACACGCCGCCGAATTTCTGAAGTTTCAATCCCCAAATTTTCCGGTCCAAATGCAATATCATCTTCGACAATCGCCGCTACAATTTCGTTATCGGGATTTTGAAAAACCATCCCTACATTTTCACGAATTGCCCAAAGATTTTTTTCGTCGGAAGTATCAAGCCCCGCTACAAAAATTTTTCCGGTGGTAGGTTTTAAAAGCGCGTTGAAATGTTTTGCAAGTGTAGATTTTCCGCTGCCGTTTGTGCCAATAATCGCCACAAATTCGCCGTCGTTTATCGAAAAATTTAAATTGTCAAGTGCTAATTTTTCACCCGCCGCAGTTTTATAAATGTGCTTAAGATTTTCCGCTTTTATAATTTCCATAATCCTTAGCCCTTATTCCTTAGCCCTTAATCCTTATTCCCTAAATAACGCTTGCATAGCCGCCGCATAAAAATTTTCTTCATTTGTACCGGCGGAGGCGTTTAACTTCATCATTGGCAGGCGCAAAAGTTTTCGCACAATTTTTTTAGTCATTTGCTCAATGGCGCGGCGTTCCTCATCTGTCAAGTTTGGCAACTTTCCGGAAATTCTTTTTAGTTCACGTTCACGAATTTTTTCGGCGCGGTTAGATAAATCCGCCATTAGTGGTTGAAATTTTAAATATTTGAAACGTTCCATTATCGCTGCAACTTCGACTTCAATAATTTTTCGCGCTTCTTCAGCCTCAAGTTGCCGCGCTTTTACGTGCGATTCTACAACCGACTCTAAATCGTCAATATTGTAAAGTGTAACGCCGCCGATTTTTCCAACTTCAGGATCAACATCGCGCGGTACGGCTATATCAATAAAGAAAATCCCGCGCCCTGCGCGACGAGTCATAAGCTGTTGAGTTTGCCAAGGCTTGATAACATAATGCGGCGCGCCGGTCGAAGTAATAATAATGTCAACGTCAACTGCGCGTAAAAGTGCATTTTCCCACGCTACAGCCTCCCCGCCAATTTTTTCAGCCATTTCTTCAGCGCGTTCAATGTGATGATTTGCAACAAAAATTTTTTTGACGCCGTGAGATTTTAAATGTTGTGCGGTAAGCTGCGCCATTTTTCCCGCGCCGAAAATTAATGCATTTTTATCTTTTAAGCCGTTCAATTTTTCAGCCGCCAATTCCACCGCCGCCGAACTAACAGAAACTGAATTATAAGCAATTTTAGTTTCTGTGCGAACATTTTTACCGACGGCTATTGCTCTATGAAAAAGTGTATTTAAAATCGTGCCGGTTGCCCCAATATTTTTTGCAGTAGTGTAAGCGTCTTTAACTTGCGAAAGAATTTGCCCTTCACCCAAAATTAAAGAATCCAAACTTGCCGAAACTTCAAATAAATGGCGTACGCAATTTTCGCCTTCATATTCGTACAAAAAATTTTCAAAATTGCCGCCTATTAAATCATTAAAAAAATTTTTGACACTGCCTTCACAAGAATTTGAAGTCGCGGCGTAAATTTCGGTACGGTTGCAAGTGGAAAGGATAACCGCCTCATTTAATCCTTCGTATTCGTCAAGATTTTCAAGCCCGCGTTTGATTGATTCTTTTGTTACTGAAAATTTTTCTCTAATTTCTATCGGAGCGGTTTTATAATTCAGCCCCAATATTTTTAAATGCATTTTACTCTCTCTCCCAAAAAATTCTTGCAATTTATCCTAAAATGTTTTACAATTTTGTTGCAAAAAAAAGGTGGTCGACTTTCCAGCGTCGGCTCCCCCTCAATAAATGGTTATCTTTAGGAAACCGCGTTAGCGGCTTATTTCAACGCTCTATTTAAAGAAAACGTCGTAAATGGCAACAGCGAGCGTCGCGGCTTGTAAGACCAGCGAAATAATATCTTTCTTCGACATCGCTACTACCTCCTCTCGTTCTTGAGAGGAAAGCCGACAATCGACCGATTAAACACGGCTATTATACCATGTTTTTTTTTTAAGTAAAGCGTTTTTCTTTTGCCCAAATTTACTATTACTTTATAAAAATAAATTCGCCAACATTTTATAACAGCGATTATCTTTGTAGGGATTAGTTAAGCTGAAAGTTGCCGCGGCTTTTTCTGTAACAAAAAATTCGCCGCACGGCTCCTCAGAAAATTTTTGACGCAAAGAAATATCCCCAACGCTAAAATTTTTATAATCTATCCCGCCGTAACTAAAATTGGCGTAAAATTTTATTTCATCGTTGCTAAATTCTTTACCGACTAAAATATTTTCAATCGGCAGAATCAGCAGCGATTTATTTTTTTCAAATTTATCAAGCGTTGAAAGTTCAAGCCTGCGCGACGTGTCATAGAAAATAAAATCTGTCTTATCGTAGCCGCAAAAATTTTCAAAATCCGCCAAATTCCAACGCCCCAATTTTTGCCACTTTTTATCTTTGAAGAAAAAATTTTCCGGCTGAATTTCGTTTTCAACGGGCGTATCTTCAAAGTCAATTTCTACCACGTCAAAAATTTGTATTTCAGTTTTATCAACGTAAGTTAATTCGGCGGCTGTAACGGCGTCAGAAATTTTTTCATCGTGCGAAATTGGGCGAATCCATTTGTTGGTTGCAAGTTCAATCCCTGCCACGCAATAATTTCCGTACTTTGCACTTTTGGCAAGAATCACGATTATTTTTTTCACAAGTGTACAATCTCCATTCCAAAAACTTCAGCAAATTTTTCGGCAACAAGGCGGCGGTGGCAATTTTCCGGATTAACTTCCGTACAAAGTAAACAGTATCTAACTTCCGGAGAATCTGAATAATTTGTCATAATGTGCGGGACAATTCGCCGTTTCTGCATTATTTTTTCAAATTCTGCAATATAATCTTCCCATGTAAATATTTTTTCTTGATAATTTTTGAAAAGCTCCTTAGTTGGAGTAAATTTTAAATCGTGGCGATATTCGATTCTTGCAATTCTATTCAGAAAAAATTTTAAATCCGGAGCCTTTGCAAAGCCTGAAAGTTGCGTGTTGTTGTAAAGGCGCACGTCAATTAAATCTGTTATTCTGTGCAGTTCCAAAAGTTCAAAAAAAGTTTCCGCGCTCTTCTTTGTAAAGCCAATAGTAAAAATTTTGGCGGGCGTGGAATTTTTTTTATTTGCCATTGCAATTCCTCTTTTCTACGTTATAGGTAATAGATTTTAGGCGTTAAGAAAAATCCCCAAATTTTCTCGCGCAGATTTTTTTTATTTTACTACAAAGATTTTGCAAGCGTCAATTTCAGTAAAAATTCATTTAAAATTTTCTGGAAATTTAAAAGGAAATTTCTTTACAAAGTAGAATAGATTTTAAAAATTGTTAGAAATTTTAAAATAGGAGTGTGTGAAATATGGCAATTAATACAAAAGGTTTTGGCGCATATGATATTCGCGGGATTTACCCGGAAAGTGTCAATCAAGAATTGGCGTACAGAGTCGGCAGGATTTTTCCAAAACTTTTTGACGCCAAAAAAGTTGCCATAGGTCACGATATACGCCTTACCGGTCCCACGCTTGCTGATGCTTTAACTCGCGGGCTTACAGAGGCGGGCTGTGATGTTTTTGATATTGGGCAATGTGGCACGGAAATGATTTACTTTGCAACAGGTTTTAAAGATTTTGACGGCGGAATTATGATAACCGCCTCGCACAATCCAAAAGAATACAACGGTATGAAATTTGTTAAAAAGGGCGTTCTGCCGGTTGCGCCTGGCACGGGGCTTTTAGATATTAAAAACGCCGTCGAAGATGAAAATTTTAATTGGGCGTTCAGAAAAGCTACCGGCTCCGTTTATAAAATTGATATTTTCCACGACTATATTAAAAAATTATTGTCTTATGTTGACGTGAAAAATTTTAAGCCGCTGAAAGTTGTTATAAATACCGGCAACGGCTCGGCGGGTCCGGTTATTAACGAAATTGAAAAATTTTTGCCTTTTGAAATTATAAAAATCAACAACAATACAAATGGATTTTTCCCAAATGGCGTACCTAATCCTTTGTTGAAAGATTCTCGCTCAGAAACTGCAAACGCGGTTATTGAAAACAGCGCAGATTGTGGAATTGCCTTTGACGGCGATTTTGACAGATGCTTTTTATTTGACGAACAGGGAAATTTCATTGAGGGTTGCTACATGGTAAGCTTGCTTGCTGAGGCGTTCCTCAAGAAAAATAAAGGCGCAAAAATTGTTTGTGAGCCACGCGCACTTTTTGCAACTGTTGACATTGTTGAAAAACTCGGCGGCACTCCAATTATTTGTCGCTCCGGTCATACTTATATGAAGGCTGTACTGCGCGACGAAAATGCAATTTACGGCGGCGAAATGGCGTCTCACCATTACTTCAGAGACTTTTATTATTGTGACAGCGGTATGATTCCTTGGCTTTTAATTTTGGAACTTTTGAGCCAAACTGACAAAAAACTTTCAGAAATTATGGCTGACAGAATTGCTAACTTCCCTGTTTCCGGCGAAATTAATACAAAAGTTTCCGGCGTCGATAAAGTCAAAGAAATTATGGCAAAGGTTGAAAAAATTTATGCGCCTAAAGGCAAGGTTAGCAAAATTGACGGCTTAAGCGTTGATTTTGAAAATTGGCGTTTTAGTTTGCGTGGCTCTGAAACTGAACCTTATATCAGATTAAATGTTGAATCACGCGGCGATAAAGTTTTAATGGAAACTAAGCGCGATGAATTATTGTCAGTAATTAGGCAGTAGGCAAAAGGCAGTAGGCAGTAGTTTTTTCACTTTTGCCTCTTGCCTCTTCACTCTTGCCTATATATTTTGTGTAACAAAATTTAGAGGAGGATTTTTTTAATGGAGAAGAAAAACGTTGTAAACCTTCCGTCGTTAATCAGCGATTATTACACCCTTGCCCCCGACCCCGAAAATAAAGTTCAGGGCGTTGCATTCGGTACTTCCGGACACAGAGGCAGCTCCAAACTTCACAGCTTTAACGATACTCACATTGCCGCCATTGCAAAGGCTGTAGCTGAATATCGCAAAACTGAAGGCGTAACCGGTCCTTTGTACATTGGCGCAGATACTCACGCACTTTCCGAGCCCGCTCTTCGCACTTGCGTTGAAGTTTTGGCGGCTAATGACGTTGAAATTATTTTGCAGGACGAATTTAAACCCGTTCCAACTCCCGTTGTTTCAAGAATTATTTTGGCGCACAACTACGAACGCAAAGAAGCCAAAAAAGCTGACGGTATCGTTATTACGCCTTCACACAATCCCCCGACTGATGGCGGCATTAAATACGATCCTACTACCGGCGGTCCTGCAAGCGCAGAAACTACAAAGATAATTCAAAACCGCGCTAACGAATTAATCAAAGAGGGCGTCGAAAAAATTAAACGTATTCCTTTTGAACGCGCAATTAAACTCGATAACGTTCATTTTATGGATTATATGAAACCGTACGTTGACGCACTCGCCCGCGTTATCGATATGGACGCCGTTATTAATTCCGGCTTGAATGTTGGCGCAGACCCGCTCGGCGGCAGCGGTATTTTCTATTGGGATTTAATCAACGAAACTTACAAAATTAAAAATCCAATCAAAGTTGTTAATCCCAACATTGACTACACATTTTCATTTATGCCGCCCGATCACGACGGCAAAATTAGAATGGACTGCTCCTCGCCTTTCGCAATGGCTAATTTAATTGCTCTCAAAGATAAATATGACATTGCATTTGGCAACGATACTGACTATGACAGACACGGAATCGTAACGCCGCAGGGCTTGATGAATCCTAACCACTATTTGGCGGTTGCAATTCGCTATTTGTTCACACACCGCGACGGCTGGAGCAAAGACGCAATGGTCGGCAAAACTTTAGTTTCAAGTTCATTGATTGATAAAGTTGCAGCTGATATTGGGCGCAAACTTTGTGAAGTTCCTGTCGGCTTTAAATGGTTTGTTGACGGTTTGTTTGACGGCTCAATGGGATTTGGCGGCGAAGAATCTGCGGGCGCGTCATTCCTTTGCAAAGATGCAAGCGTTTGGACGACCGACAAAGACGGTATTATTATGGACTTGCTCGCCATTGAAATTACCGCTAAAACCGGCAAGAATCCTTCAGAACACCACAAAGAACTTACAGATAAATTCGGCACTTTCTACTATGCACGTAAAGACACGCCTGCAACTCCGGAACAAAAATCTGCACTCGGTAAACTTTCGCCGGAAAATCTTAAAGCTGATACACTTGCAGGAGCTCCAATTACCGGCAAATTTACAAAGGCTCCCGGCAACGGCGCATCTATCGGCGGCTTGAAAGTTGTTACAGATAAAGGATGGTTCGCAGCGCGTCCTTCCGGTACTGAAGATATGTGCAAAGTTTACGCTGAAAGTTTTGTTAGCGAAGACCACCTTAAACAAATTCAAAAAGAAGCTCAAGATATTGTAGCATCCGTCGTGTAAAAAAATTTTTGCAATACTTTTTGATATTGCAGGGAAGTCTCTCGTTACGGCGGGAGACTTTTTTAAAATAATTTTTGGGAGAATCTTAATGAAAGTTTTATTAATCAACGGCTCGCCACATTCCAACGGCAACACCGCTACCGCCCTTAACGAAATGATTAAAATCTTTCAAGCGGAAGGCGTCGAAACAAATTTGGTACAAGTTGGAAATAAAGCCGTGCGCGGTTGCGTTGCTTGTAGAAAATGTAAGGAAACCGGCAAATGTATTTTCAACGATATTGTTAATGAAACTGCGCCGCTTTTTGAAGAGGCTGACGGCGTGGTAATTGGCGCACCGGTTTATTTTTCATCTGCGGCGGGTACTGCAATTACTTTTCTTGACAGATTATTTTTCAGTACGCTTTTTGACAAAACTATGAAAGTTGGAGCAAGCGTTGTAATTTCAAGGCGCGGCGGCTCCAGTGCAACTTTTGACGAACTCAACAAATATTTTACAATGACTCAAATGCCGGTTGCCTCCAGTCAATATTGGAATATGGCTTACGGGCGTGAACCCGGCGAAGTTTTACAAGATGCTGAAGGTATGCAAACAATGCGCACGCTTGCAAGAAATATGGTTTTCTTGATGAAAAGTATTGCGCTCGGCAAAGAAAAATTCGGCTTACCTGAAAAGGAAACGTGGACACCTACTCATTTTATTAGGGACTAAGGGCTAAGGGCTAAGGGCTAGGGAAATAAAAAAATCCTTAACCCTTAATCCTTAATTCTTAGCCCTTAAAAACGACCGAAGGGAGTTTTTTCAATGGCTTTAACTTTAAAAAGCGGATTCACTTTTGACTATGACAATCTTTTTGGCGAAGGTAAAGTTACTCAAGCCGACCTTGACAGCTACAGCGAAGACCTCAAAAAAGCTCATGAGGCTATGAAAGTTATGAGAGAGAGCGGCTTTATTAAGGCGCACCTTTCAAAAGACGGCACGCCCGAAAAAGTTTATTTCTCAAAACTTCCCTACATTACCGAAGAAAACGGCAAACTTAACCTTAATTCGCCCGCAAGTATCAAACGCCTTCACGATTTTACCGAACACCTCCGCAACAATATTGACGTTGTAATTTCGCTCGGTATTGGCGGCTCCTTCTTGGGCAATAAAGTTTTGTTTGACATTTTCGCCGGCGAATTTTGGAACGCAAAAACCAAAGAAGAACGCAACGGCTTACCACGCGTTTATTTCAGCGGACAAAATATCGATTCGCGCAGGACTGCAGATATTATCAATCACGTAAAATTTATCGCCAAAACTACACAGACGCACGAAAACCGCAAAACAAAAGTTTCTTTAATCTGTATTTCAAAGAGCGGCGGCACTCTCGATACAATGAGTAACTTTATGGTTATCTACGACGCCTTGAAACAGTGCGAAAATATCGAAATTGAAATTGTTGCAGTTACCGACCCCAATATGGAAAAGAAAACTTTGTTGAAACAGCTTGCAGTTGACAACGGCTGGCAACAATTCGCAGTTCCGGACGGCGTTGGCGGACGTTTCAGCGTTTTTTGCGAAGTCGGCTTAGTTACAGCGGCGGTTATCGGTATGGATATTGAAAAATTCCTTGAAGGCGCACGCGATATGGACGAGGCTTGCAAAAATGAAAATCTTTTTGAAAATCCCGCAATGCTTAACGCCGCGCTTAAATTTGCCGCTTATCAAAAATACGGGCGCAATATGGAAGTTATGATGCCTTACGGCGATTATCTTAAATCTTTGTCAGAATGGTACATTCAACTTTTGGCTGAATCGCTCGGCAAACAATTTGATAAAGACGGTAAGGAAGTTTGCTACGGTCGCACGCCGCTTGTTGCAGTCGGTACAACTGATATGCATTCACAAACTCAACAACACCAAGAAGGTATGCTTGATAAAGTTGTACAATTTATCAAAATTCAAAATTGGGCAAACGATTTAATCATTCCAAATGCTTTTCCTGAAGTTAAAAAACTTGCTGATATTTCCGGCGTTACAATGAGTGAGGCTCTCGAAGTTGCAAGACAATCTAACGCGGACGCTTTAAGCTCCAACAAACGCTTTAACGCTTGCTTTACACTTCCTGAACTCAATGAATATCATCTCGGCGAATTAATGTATATGTTGGCTATGTCCGTTGCTTACGAAGGCGAACTTTCAAACGTCGATGCATTCAATCAACCGGGCGTTGAGGCTTACAAACGTATTATGGGACCGAAACTTCAAGAACTTAGAAAATCTAAAAACGCTTAATTCTTAAATCACCTTAAAATTTTTTCAGCCGTCGAAAAATTGACGGCTTTTTTGTTGCTTAAAAATCCGGCGGCTTTTTTGTTACCCTTATTTAAGGCAAAAATTGACAATCCGGAATACCTGCGCTAAAATTTATAAAAATTTGATTAAAGGCGATATAGATTTTGGAGGTGAATTAAAATGTTGAAAAAATTTTTTAAGAAAAAATTACAAAAAGGGCAAGCGTTAGTTTTTTTCGCAATAGCAGTACCTACGCTTTTTATGTTTGTTGCCGCAGTAGTAGAATTTGGTTGGTGGTTTATAAATCAATCACGCCTTCAAAATGCCGCAGATGCCGCCGTTTTAGCCGGAGTAAATGCAATGCTTGAAAATGCTGACGAAAATACAGTTTTATCTTATGATTTCGTCAATAGAGTTCCGGACGGCTATTCAGAAAGTGCAATAGAAAAAGATGCTACAGGCGACGCAACCGCTCTAACTTACGCCGAAAAAAATTTTGCATACGTACCTTTCAGAAATGAAACAAATTTTTTTGAACGTCATTCTTACAGAAATTCAGCATTATCCAGCACAACAGATACTACTGCTCAAAATTATTTTCTCTACCCAATGTATTATGAAGTTGAATTGCGCGGACAAGTGCAACATTTGTTTAGTATTCTAAATAATTTTGGTGAAATGCCGCTACACGTTAAAGCCGTTGCCAAAGTAAGTCAAAGTATTATCGCACCATTGGAAAAATTAAAAGTTAAAAATGTTATTACCGGCAACTGGGAAATTCAAAATCGTTATAAAATGATCAATGAAACAACTACTGTAAACGAGAAAACTGTATGGACATATTATGATAAGCGCGTAGCTTATCAAAAAGCCAGCGGGCAAGAAACTTTGTTTACCGGGCAATGGAACCATTACAAAGAACCGAACAAAAATATTTATTACACTGACGGCAATTTGTACAGACACGAAGTTGTAACAGTTTTGGTTACTCAAGATTCAGTTGGCAAAAATAAAGCATATAAGGATTACGGCTCGGCATTTAAAACACCGGCAAACTCGGCAGACGGTAAAGGTCGACAATGGTCTTGGCAAGAAGTAGAATCCATAAATTTGGACTGGGCGCAGGATTTTAGCTTTTCTTTTAAATCAGACGGCTATAGTGTTTACGATTGGGATATTGGCTATAAATTACCGTCAGACATTAGCAGTATCGTAGCGCAAGGTAACAATAAAGACGGGAAGAAATGGACTCTTGATCAATTAAATCATAGGATACACGGGTTAATAACTTTTTATGAGGCTTTTCCTTCCATTGCAAAAAAATTGGATAGCAACGGCAAAGAAGACGAAAACAACGGAAATTATTATTACTCTCCTTTGTGGGCAAGAATTGAAAGTGAGCCTATGTGGTCATATCTCGGACCAAGCCAAAAACAAGCGGGCTTAGATACAGTTCACCAGATTATCATTAACATAAATGAATCAAACTGGATGGAAGAAGATGATGACGGTTTCCCAATTCCAATAGCCGCGCCTGAAAAATATCATACCAGCGAACAAATAATTTATCGCCCGCTTATCTTTTTCTATGAAGGTCCGGAAACAAATATGGATAATATGTTCATGACACAGGCAAAAATTCCGGCAGTTGAAACTGACGCAAGAAAGAGACAATCTAAGCCGATTATTTTAAATCTTAACGCGGATTTTTGCGGCGCAATTTACGCGCCAAACAGCCCCGTTACCATTGTTCCAAACAGGCATAAATTCAAGGGCTTTGTTGTAGCAAAATCTTACAAACTTTTAAAAACTTCCGGTTTCAGCAGTGATGAAGACGTTAAAGAAATTACCCATGCTAATACAGATATGTATGGCAATTCTTTACCTTCGCTCACGGTATACATTAAGCGCGAAAATCCTGCCGGTAATGAAAATGATACAACGCTTAACACTTATGAAAGATATACTGAAGGCAATGTTCAATTCAAAGACGCCACAGCTGAAGAAGTTGAAAATACACTTCCCAGCGGCAGTAAGTACAGCATTTTCAACATTGAAGAATTGAAAGATACTTTCTTTGACCCGGATAACCCTTACAGACCGCAAGATGAATCTGTACATATATTAATGACTCTAAACGGTTAAAAATTTAGCGCAAAAAAAATTAGCGTCACTGCCGAAATTGGCGGCGACGCTTTTTTTATTTATCATTGATTCATAATATCGAAGTTTTTCATCATTGTCAGCATTGACGGCATCAAAAGTACAATAAAAATCGACGGGAAAATAAACATAACCATAGGGAAAATCATTTTAACGGGAGCTTTTAAAGCCTCTGCGCGAATGTATTGGCGGCGGCGTTCCCTTATATTTTCTGCTTGAGTTTCCAAAGTTTGTGACATACTTGTGCCCAATTTTTCAGCTTGTATTACTGAAGTTGTAAACAAATAAATTTCTTCAATATCGCAACGTTTCGCCATTTGATTTAGCGCGTAGGCTTTTACCATTCCAAATCTTATATCGTCTTGCATATGTTGAAATTCTTCCGAAAGTTCGCCTTTCATTCTTCCGGTAATTTTTGCAACCGCGCCATCAAATGAAAGTCCCGCTTGTACACTTACGCACAATAAATCCAAAAATTCCGGCAGTTGACGGCGTAATAATTTTTGGCGATTCTTTATTTGTCGATTCAACATAAGAAATGGGAAAAACGCGCCGAATATTCCGGCGGCAACGATAATTAAAAATTGCTGTGTATAAAAATAATTAGTTCTGTGTGCGACAAAAAATCCAACAAATGTAAAAAATACTACTGACAATACCCAAAACGCCGCTAACCTTTGAACTGTCCAAATATTTTGCTTGCCTGCGCGAAAAATTTTATTTTCCAACATTCCTATAATTGCGTGGGGAGTGAAAGACAGTAAAAACGATTCCAGCCCTTCTAAAAACGGTTTTACAATTCTGATATAAAATGACCTGCGCGATATTATATCCGGCTTTTCGTCAAGATTTCGTACCCTTCTGGTACGATTTAAACGGGCGCGTTCTTTTTCTGCATTTTCAATCATTATCATAATTCTTTTTCTGACTTTTGCCTCCGGCGTCTGCCGAAAATACAAAATTGCAAAAATTATCGCTCCCCATAAAATACTGCCGATTAGTGCAACCAATGCTATCATTTTTTCAACTCCTCAAAAAAAAAATTAAAGCTAAAATTTGTTTACAAGTGATGCGCCAAATTTTTTGAAAAAAAATTAAAAAAGCCGCCCGATTTTGTTTTTACCGGCAACCTCTGAATTTCTGCAAGGTGGTAAACGCGGCTGTACACTTTAAGCTGCAAAAATCTTAAACGCGAAAAACCGAGCGGGCGGCGATTCTTTCTTTGCTAGGCGTTTCTTTCTTCTAAAGAAAGAAATGCCGACTTGTTAAGCCTTAAAACTTAAAAAAATCCCTAGCCCTTAATCCCTAATCCTTAATCCTTAATCCCTAGCCCCTAATCCTCAAGTATAGGCATATCTACGCCGTTCATTCTGAATTTGTCAACAAATTGTGGCTGTAAACCGGAGCCTTCATAATGTCCAATAGATTTTCCATTTTCGTCAATATAATCTTGAACGTAGCGATATAAATCTTGCAAAATGATTGTATCGCCTTCCATTCCTTGTACTTCGGTAATATGAGTAATTTTTCTGCTGCCGTCACGAATTCTTGACTGTTGCAAAATTAAATCAATCGCCGATGAAACTTGAGTGCGAACAGCGCGGACGGGCAATTCCATACCCGCCATTAAAACCATTGTCTCAAGCCTTGAAAGAACATCACGCGGCGTGTTGGCGTGCGCCGTTGTCAAAGAGCCGTCGTGTCCGGTATTCATTGCCTGCAACATATCCAACGCCTCACCTGCGCGGCATTCCCCAACAATAATCCTATCCGGTCTCATACGCAGTGCATTTCTAACTAAATCACGGATTGTAATTGCGCCTTTGCCTTCCAAATTTGCCGGGCGCGCCTCCAATGTTACAACGTGTCTTTGTTGAAGTCTTAATTCTGCCGCGTCCTCAATCGTTACAATTCTATCTGTATGTGGAATGAATGACGACAAAACATTTAACGTTGTAGTTTTACCGGAGCCGGTACCGCCGCTAACCAAAATATTCAACCGCGCTTTTACGCACGCCTCCAAAAATCTTGCCATACTCGGACTTAATGTTCCGAAACTAACTAAATCTTTGACGCTTAAAGCATTTTTTGAAAATTTACGAATTGTAACGGCGGGACCAACTAAAGACAACGGCGGAATAATTATATTGACGCGGGAACCGTCAGAAAGTCTTGCGTCAACCAGCGGCGAAGATTCATCAACACGGCGTCCAAGTGGCGTTAAAATTCTTTCAATGATACTCATCAAATGCGCCTCGTCGTGAAAGTGCGTATCTGTCAGCATCAATTTCCCTTTTTGTTCAACAAAAATATCTTTTGGACCGTTAATCATAATTTCAGTAATTTTTTCGTCTTTCAAGAGGGGCTCCAATGGTCCAAGCCCCAAAAGTTCGTCGCAAATATCGTCAACCAGTTGAAAACGTTCGCCGCGTGTCAAAGTTGCCGTTGCATTGTCAGCCATTTCCCTGTCTGTGTAAGCTGAAATTATCGTTTTAATTTGGTCGCGTACCGGTTCGCCCTGCGCTATTAAAAGTTGTTCTTCCGGCGTCATTTCGTCAACTATTCGCCTGTGAACTGCCATTTTTAAATCTTGCATACGATTTTCAACGTTATTAAGTGCCGTATGCCTTCCGGCGAATGCTGACGCCTCAACCGGCTGTTGTAAATCTATTGTGGCTTGAAGGCGGCTATGATAAACCGGCGCGGCTTTATCTTCGATAACCGGCTTTTTTTCCTCAACCTTTGGAGTCTCGCGGGTATTTCCCAAACGTTCCAACAATGATAATGATCTTGCCATTTTTTTACCTCGTTTAATTTAAAAAATCTGCGCGACTAATTTTAAAGACTAGTTGCCGGAAAAAATCCCCAGCCCCTAGTCCTTAATCCCTACTGCCTACTGCCTACTGCCTAATGCCTACTGCCTCTTGCCTTAACCCCTACTTTTCAATTTTCATTTTGTAGACAATAGGCAACTGATCCGGAAAAACCATAAAGTTTTGAAAGAAATCTGAAAAAGTAACTGTGCGCGTCAAAGTGATTGTAACTTTAACATCTTGCGCCAAATCTTCAGTGACAGGATTTCCGCTACCATCTACAAAATCAACGTGCATACTTGGAGTATAAAGCCCGGTTATTGGCTCGGCGTATTTTTTCCAAACTGTGGAGCCGTCAGCATTAATACTTTGAATAACAGTTGTTCGAGAATCTACAGCTTGCTTGAGGGAAATATCACGGGCAGCATCACGGGCGGCGTTGTTGTACTGAATATAATCCATAAACATTGCGCCCATATAAATTATCGACAATGTTAAAAACATCAGCAACGGCAAAATAAAAGCAAATTCTACCATTCCTTGCCCTTTTTGTTTCATAATTTCCACCACCTTTTTTAGTGTGATAGTGTTGTAGTGATTAACTGTCCAACTTACATTAAATTTTTGAATCATTTACCAAAAAAGCCCCCTACTTGAAATAGGAGGCTTGCGTTTTCAAGAAAACCAAATTTTAATTTTTTGTTAAACCCAAATTCACAAATTAATCATGAACCACCACCAGCAGCAGCCGGTTTAACATTGGCAATAGCGTCGTTAGCTGTGCCATAAGCATTACTTATAGTACCTTCGAGACCAGAATTTCCATCTGAACCATAGAATACCGCCACAGCAACAATAGCTACAACTGCGAGAATGATAGCATACTCAGTCATGCCTTGACCTTTTTCGGAAATTTTTTCCTGAAGTTTCTTCTGAAGTTCATAAATCCATTTAAACACGGTAACCATTCCTTTCTTGCTTGAAAGATTAATTATTCCACTAGATTATCGACGATTTTAACAAAAACCTTAAATTTTTTTTGTTACCCTAAACCTTAAAATTAATTTACATTCTGGGGGTATTTTAGCATATTTTAAAAATATGTCAAGTACTTTATTATTTTTTATTCATAATAATTTCAGATTTAAACTTCAATATCAACAATTTTCATAATGACGAAGTAACCGACAATTTCAAATATAACGGCGGCAACCATTGCCATTTTTCCAATATCTTCTTGAAAAAGTATCATAAAACTATCATGAGCAAGCGTGAACATTCCGATCCCCGCAGCAAACGGCAAGCCCAAAAGTACCATTGCGGACATTCTGCCTTGCGCCGTTACAGATTCAATTTCACGGCGCATTCTGATTCTTTCCATGATGGTTGCGCTGATATTGTCGAGAATTTGTGCAAGGTTGCCTCCAACTTCACGTTGAATTAAAACCGCCGTAACAGCTAATTCAAAATCTGAACTGCCAATTCTTTTATTTGCGTCTTCCAAAACTTCCTCAAGCGGTACGCCCATAACAATTTGATGATACATTTCGGAAAATTCTTCGCCTATTGGCGGCTCCATTTCGTTTGAAATAACTTCGATTGTCTGTTGGAAACTGTAACCTGCGCGAAGAGCATTTGAAATTGTAATTAAGGAAGTGCCGAGTTGTTCAGTGAACGCGCCGAGCCGCCTTTTTGACAGCGTTAAAATAATCAGCCAAAATATTAAGGGAACAAGCGCGGCGGCTACTATTGCAAAAATATGATTTAAAGCAATAAACCACGTCAACACGCCAATTAAAGCCATTGCCAATAAATTCAGTACGATATATTCGCCGCCCAGCAAAGGTAAACCGGCGCGTTTCATTCTGTATTCAAGGGATTGTGCAAAATTTCTTTCAACCAGCGGCTTAGAAATTTTTTGCAGGTATTGATAACCTTTAACTATAAGGTCTTCAGCCGTATTTAAACGCTTGATTGTTGGAGCAACATTATAGCGGCGCATTCTGTAGTAGAGGTCAAGACTTCGTGTATTTTGCAGAGCAAGTACCAAAAAAACTACCAGAAAAAACGCGCCAAAAGATGCTGAAATTGATATTAAAAAAGCCATAAATTATAATTCTCCGGAAATAATTTTTGTTGATAACTGATTAATAATTTGCATTAATTTTGTATCGTTAGGCAAGCCGTATAAAATTCTTCCGCTGTTAGCAACTGAAACTAAATTGTATTCGTTCGGAAAAATTGCCGTAACGGGATAACCTAAACGCAATTCTAATTTTTCGCGCTCTTCTTCAGTGCAAGGATTAACACGGGTAAAAATAGGATAATCTACTTTATGTTTTGCGCGTCTTTCTCTGAACATATCCATAGTACGCCGCATATGATCCACTTCCAAGCCGGTATTAATCATCGCAATAACAAAATTTGTATCTGCAAAATTGCTGACTTCCAGCGAAATTGGATTAAAGCCGGCGGGTAAATCGATTAACAAATATCTGAAAACGTGCCCTGCCATTCGTACAACCTCAATAAAGTTGGAAGTTTCGACAAGTTCAGCGTATTCCGGACGTTCGGGGCTTGATAAAATCCAAAGATTCTTTTTGATATTGTGAAAATACGGCGCAAATAAAATTGGCGTCAAAAGTTTAATATCGTGCGTGGCGTCAACAACCGTATGACTCGGCTCCAAGTCAAAGAAAATTGGCAAGTCTCCAAATTGTAAATCTGCGTCAATTAAAGCTACAGATTCATTTGTTCTTTCGGCAAGGTTAAGCGCGAGCAAGGAGGCAAGCGTTGTTCTGCCGGAACGCCCTTTTGGGCTGAAAAAAGAAATAATTCTTGACGGCGCATATTTGCCGCGTCGATTGTACAAATTTATTGTATCAATAACTTCTTCAGCCTTAAAAGGTTTTAAAATGCAACCCGTGATAAACGCCTTTTGCGCCTTGTAGGCAATATCTGCATTCCAATTTGACATTGTAGCCAGAATATTTGCATTAGGGAAAATATCTACAAACGCCGGTAACATTTGCAAAAGGTCGGGGTTATCAACGTCAATTAAAAATAAATTCGGCTTATAAATATGACTTTGCCCTAACGCGGAATTGGCGTCTGAATACGCAGATAAAAATTCAAAGTCGCCGGATTTTTTTAGCGTTGCAGATAAAATATCGGACATTCGCTGGTTACTTTCAACAATAATTGTTTTATAAACCAAAAAAAATCACCGCCCTAACCAAAAAATTTGCTGAAAAGTTTAGCGAAGAAACCTTTTTTCTCCTCTTCAGCGATATGTGTTTCAGATTTTTGTTTGCCGGTATATTCGGCGGCAAGATCATTAAAACTTTTTGTAAGGCTAGCGTCCGGCGCAGAAAACATTAGCGGTACACCGTCACGAACAGATTGACTTACCGAGCGGAAGTCATTTGGCAGTTGATGAAAAAATTTTGTACCAATTAATCTTTCAACGTCATGCCCGCGGATTAATTTTTGGGAATTGGAACGATTTTCTACAAGCCGAATTTTACTTTCTTCATATTCAAAACGAATCAAAGTATCATAGCCAATTTTAAAATTTTTGACGGACGGCAGAAAATCTACAACGCCCAAATAATTTATAATCGTGCTTAAATCTAAGACTGCAAGATTTACCGCGCTGAACGCCGCGTTTAAATCGACAACTACAAAATCAAACCATTTCAAAGAATTTATAATTTTTTCTACAATCGGTACTTCAATTTCGTAAGCGTCAAAAATCGCCGTCGGGCGCGCCAGTACAAAAAATTCAACGCCGTTACCTTTGTCATCTGTATGTTCATAGCGTGTCAAATAATTCAGCACGTCAAAATTCGGATCTTTTCTTTCGAGTGCCATTTGTGCATCAATGATTGTATATTTGGGGTTGAGTTTCAAATAAGTTGTAACGTCGCCAAATTGTAAATCTAAATCGACAAGGCAAACTGCGTAGCCTTCATTTGCCAGCCCTGCCGCAAGATTTATCGCAGTAACAGTTTTTCCATTGCCGGAGCTGGTACTGAAAATGCTGATTATAATACTGTTGCGCCCTTCAGCCATAAAAAATTCACCTTCTTTTTAAAAAGCATCGCCGAATATTTCAACGCTTGAATCTCTATTTGAATTTTTATCTTCAGAATTTTCTTCTTCAATATTTTCTTCTTCGGCTTTTTTCTTTTTAGCCTGTTTTTCTCTAGCCTTTTTTTCTTTTCTTTCTTGTTTCTCTCTGGCTTTTTTGGTTTTTTCGTCTTCAAAAGGCGGCGGCAAGGCGTTTAAATCAACTTCATTCAAGTTATTTTGTTTACGCTGTCCTTCATGGTAATAATCGCGCATTTCGTCCGTCATTCCTGCATAGGAACTTTCATCTGCGCCGACAATGTGTGGTGTAACCAAAATTACCATTTCTTGAGTATCTTTAGTTTTTGAAGTGTGTTTGAAAAATTCGCCGATAATTGGGATTTTGCTAAGGAGCGGGATTTTTGTAACAACTTTTCTTTCTGAAGAATCCATCAAGCCGCCGATAATCATTGTGGAGCCGTTTTCCAATGTAACAACAGAATCTGCGCGACGCGTAGAAATAACGGGCATATCGTTAATAGTTTCGCCGCTCATATTGCTAACTTCAGTATGAATATTTGTGACAATTCTATTTTGAGAATCAAGTACCGGCTTGAATTGCAAAATAATACCGTAATTTTTAAATTGTACAGAGGCAATACCGGTAGTAGAATTTAAAACGGTATAGGGAATTTCGCCGCCAATTTGAATTGTAGCTTGTTCGCCGCTCATTGTCATAATACTTGGGCGGGATAAAATTTTTGCCCTGTTTTGAGTAATAAGCGCGTCAAGTCTGTAGGTTAAATCTGAACGGCTGTTAATAAACCATTTGAAAGGATTGTTCCTAAAATTTCCTGCATTATAAGTACTGGATTCACCGCCATAAATTCTGCCGGGATAATCATAAGTTCCTGTACCGGTGTATAAAAATCCCAAATCTTTTGTATCTTCAGGACGAATAGCGATAACTTGAGCCTCAAGGCGAATTTGTGAAGGAGCTACCATTTGCAATAAATCTATGACGTTGCCGCTGTCTTGAACTTCATTATCTGTACCTAGAGTGGTAGTGCTGTTGTCTTTGGAGCCTTGAGTTTCCATTTCCATATTGGAATTGCTGCCGAAACTTAAACTGCTTTTACTGCCGCTGCCGGAATAAAGGCGCGCCGTTTGAACTGCCAAATTTCTTTCGTACTGATTTTTTACAGTGCCGGTTAATAAAATTCTATCCTTAAGTTTTTTAACGTGAACATTCGGCAAGCCAATAGCCGCCTCAATCATTTCTGCCTGTCCTTGTTCTTCATCTGTAACATTTATCAAATATTCGTATCTTGCGCCGTCTTCAGTCCAGATAAAAAGCGATGTTGAACCGGCGGTTTTTTGTGCAGTAATTACAATTTCATTCAAAGATTCTGTAGGTTGATGGACAAGTACAAGTTTACTGCCACACCATATCGTAGAAATATTTTTGTGTAAATTGATATATTTTGAAGAATAAAAACTTAAATTTATTTTTTCCACATAAGCGGAATTTTCAGCATAAGCGGCAGAATTTAAAGCGAAGATAACAACTGCCGCCAGCATAAATATTTTTATAAATTTTGTCATAATTTCTCACTCTTTATTTTTTTCGTTGTTATCATCATTTTTATCTTCGTTAGTATCTTTTAATTCTTCGGAGTCGCCGTAATAAATTTTAATTCGTGGCGGTTTAGGTTCAACAATTTCAACGGGTTGTTTTTGTTCAGGTTCGGCAACTTTTGATTCTTTCTGTTGAATTATTGCCTCTGCTTGTTTTTGTTGTCCTTTTAAAGTTTGCATTGAATATTCTGCGCCGGTATAATAATTACTTTGCGGAACGAGCGGGCGGAGCATTAAATAAATTTCTCCTAATTTTGACGCTGAAACTAATTGTAAAATTTCATCCGGTCTTAATGCCACGGTTGCAAGTGCGGGATTTTCAATGGCTGTTGTTTCCGGATTGACTGAAGATTCATTTTCGCTGTCTTCGGTGTTATTTTGCACGCCCATATTTTGGTTAATGCTTAAAAGTAAAACGTCCTGTAATAAAAGTCTGCTTGTAACCAAATTTTCATCTTTTTCAACTAAAATTAAATCTACGTAATCGCCGGGCTTTGCAAATCCTGCAACGCCTGTAACGTCATTGACGCTGATTGAAACTGCGCGACAATCCGGCGGAATAGTTCCAACAAATCCTGCTTGTTGAGCATTTCTGTAAACTTTGTCATAAGTTATGACGTCGCCCTTAAAAATTCGCACTCGCGCAGGTTTATTGGCAATTTCGGCAATATCGGTAACCGCGTTGCTTGGGAGCGTATTTTCCGGAAATTCTTTAGTTTCCAAAACTCGGCTGATTAACATTGTGCGCGGCTCAATGGTTGCCGCCGCAACTACTACGGTTTTCATTTTTACTTCCGGCTCGTCTTTTTTTTCTTCGCCGGTTTCAGTTTGATCCGGATCCTCCGAAATAATAGCTGATTTTGCAAGAAGTGTAAATGCACCGTACATAAGAAGAAACATTAAAATTGCTGTGCCGCCCGCAAGTGCCAATAGTTGACGCGGGCGCAAATTGCTTAACCAATCAAAAAATTTGCCCAAAACTCAACCTTCTTTCTATATTAAAATCCTTATTTAATAACGGTTGACGCGGTTACCTAAAGGGTTGACACATTTTAAATCTATCTGTTATCATTGTCAACCAAACTTAGCGGCAAGGTAATTTGTGCTGAAATTTTCAAAAAATTAAATTTTGGAAATATTGGGTTTAAATTTAAAATCGATTTTTTGGCGGAAAATATCAGATTTAAGGACTAAGGATTAAGGGCTAGGGATTAGAAATTTTTTCATTAATTAAAATACCGCCAAAAAGGGCTAAAATATCCACGACAAGCCGCCTTTGTCTGTTGGTTAATACTTTTCCATACAAAATAATTTTGCACGGGATTTTGGGCAAAATTTTAATCATAATTCTAAAATTTGTTAACAAATGATGCGCCAAATTTTTTGAAAAAAGATTCTTTCTTTGCTTGCAAATGCGATGAGTAAGAGCATTTGCTGTTTCTTTCTTCTAAAGAAAGAAATGCCGACTTGTATCGCCAAAATGGGCTAAAATATCCACTACAACCCGCCCTTGACCTTTTTATTTTGGGCAAAATTATGGTAAACTTATTTGACAAAATTAAATTGAAATGCAATTATTGTCCCAATGTAACAACAAATTTCTGAAAAACTTTGATATACTGGAAAAAATTTTAGGGAGGCAAATTTTATGGCAAAAAAAATTTTCTCACTGGATTTAAAAGGAGTTGCAGTAAAAGACCTTGAGGGACTGCGCGAAAATTTTGACTTAGAAAGGGTAGTTGACTATTTTAAAAGCGGGCGGCTTGTCGAATGGCTTGCAGACAGATTTTACGATGATGAAGTTGAGGCACTGGAAAATATTTCAGTTGACGATAAAAATTTGACTGCGAAAATTTGCGCCGCACTCGGTGTGGAATGTGCAGACGATTTAGAATTTTCACAGCGTATCAGCGAAAAGAAAAAAATTCTTGCCGAAAAAACCGACGACGAAAATATTATTAACAACGCCTTAACAACCGCATTTAATCAAGACGATCTTGCAAATTTGCTGAATATGGAATACAAAATAATTTATCTTTGTGGCGAAAGTTTCAACATTCCAATTCGTATTGCTGACAGAAAATATATTGGCGTCCTTTCCACTCCAAAAATTAAAATTAAAGCCAATTCAGATGAAGAACTTGCTGAAAAAAATATTGTCTTTGAAAATTGCAAATTGGCGTGGCAAAAAGAAACTCCACTTGACGCAATGAAAGCCCTTGCCGCAAAAATTTTCGGTACAAACGGCGAATGGTTAATTGTTGACAAAAATTTAAAAGTTGTCTCAAGCTACGATAAACTTAGTGCGGCTGAAAAAATTATCGCCGTTGATATGTGCTGTCACGGCAAGTACAAAGAATCGCAAGTTGTTTTTATGTTTATCCGTGATGATATTTCGGACGGCTTTGCATTTACCAAAGATGCTTTTTGTACGGGCGGCGCGTCCGGCGGGCATATTTTCAAATATAATGAAATAGGTTTTGTAAATGATAATGATTTAAAAATTTGGAGTAAAAAAAATAATTTACTTTGTGATTTTTATGGTAAAGGTGTTGGTATTTTTTCTACTTTTCATGGAAGTATTAACCAAAAAGTAAAAAAATTTCTTGACGTTGTGAAAAATTTTTGAAAGTATAAATTAGTAAAAAAATAAATCCCCAACTTTAGCGGTCGGGGATTTTTTATTGGTAAGAAAAAATTTTAACTTTGTGGAGCTTGCAACACAGGATTAGTTGTAATGGAGCCGCGCACAACAGCATTTGCATTTTCAATAGCTTGATGAGCACAGTCGATTGAAAGTCCAAGTGTTCTCATAATTCTGTCAGGATTATGGAAACCCATACCATTTTCAGCGGCAACCCAATCCCAATACCATTGCGCCTCACGAACTAATAACCTAGCCTGCGCGAGTTGTTCATCAGTGGCACCGGCAGCGGCGGCGGCTTGAATTGTGGTATGTGCACGGGCGGTAGTTTCGCCGGCGATTCTTTGAAGTTTGAAAGTGTTGTCATGAATTGTTTGAACGCGCGCAGTTAAAACTTCAGCCGATTCATCATGACATTTTAAGCAAGATTGTTCAGTAGTTTTAAGCGGCGAAGTCATCCAGTGCGAAGTGTACTTTTGCCCGTCTTCTCTCATATAGGGCATATGACAATCAACGCAAGTAACGCCTGCATCTGCATGAACGCTAAGTTGCCAACATTCAAAGTCGGGGTGTTGCGCCTTTAACATTCTTGCATTGCTGTCAGGGTGTGTCCAATCGCCGGTAAAGCCTTTGGCGTGTCCGTCTTGATAGTAACTCCATTCTGATTCAGCGTCAAAGCCATTAGCGTAAGGCATATGAACGCGCCCATCTTCAGCAGTGAAAAAATATTCGGTGTGACATTGTCCGCAAACATAAGCGCGCATTTCGTTATGACTTGCCTTTGAAATGTCAATACCTTTTTCCGCCATTGATTCAATAAAACCTTGATTGTAAATTCTAAGTTGCATTGTGTCGGGGTCGTGGCAAGTTGAACAACCGAACCACTCATCATCTTTGATAGGCGCGGCTATTTCGTCAAAAGGTTTTGAGGCGTAATCCCAGCCACTTTCTTTAAAGTAAACGTCGTACATATAGGAACCTTTGCAAGTTATGCAAGAACCTTTTTGTCCGGGGCGGCGTTTAGATTCAAGAATATCTTGTCCGGCGTACCAATGCCCTCTGTCGTCGTCATATTGAATTGAAAATTTGTAGCCCTTGAAAAGTTCCAACTGTTCGGGTTGTTCAGTTAAATGTGAATTGCCAAATTGCGCGCCGCCAAATCCTGTAGGGCTGGGGTCTCCGCGCATATTCATTTTAAAACTTTCAAATTGTAACGGGTAAGCCTCTGCATAAGCCATTCTTGTTAATCGTTGGTCATCGGGAATGTGTGCAAGTTCAAATTTTGTTGCAGGTTTTGCAATTCCAATTCGTATTACTGCTACGACGAATACGAAAAATGCTACGCCCAAAATTAATGCTCCCGCCAAATATTTTTGTAACTTAGTCAATTTTAATACCATTACTGATAATTTATTGAAATAATTTTTATCCAATTCAACAGAAAAAATTATTTTCAGTGTTAATCAGTAACGGCGCACCTCCTTTCACTTTTGGATATTTTGGAAAAGTTATAAAGTATTCGAGAAAATTTTTCATCAATCTACTTGAATACCTCCCTCCAAATGATTGGAGCCGTGAGCAATTCTGCTGTGACATTTTAAGCAGTCATCTTGAGAACCGCCGGGCGCAGTGCTTACATAAGACATTGTGGATTCATGACAACGCAAGCAATTTTCACTAACCATTTTTCGAGCGTCTTTGTCAAGTTTGATTCTTTCCGGATAATCTCTGATAAATTCGTGGTACATATCAACCATACCGGTACGCCCTTTTTCAATCAGATAATGTGGGGTGTTATCGTGCGGCAAATGACATTCTACGCAGTCTAATTCTCTGTGGCTTGAAACTGCAAAAGTTGCCGCCTCGTGTTTCATTGAATGACATTGCCCGCAAAAAGTTTTTGTGCCGCTGAAGTTCAAAAATAAATTTGTGATACCTAACGCCGCCACGCCGAGTACAAAGCCGCCTGCAAGACATTTCAGCGTATGCTTTTCGAGTAAATCTTTGAGTTTCATAAATCGCCCTCCCTCCTAAAAATTTTTTACTACAAAAAATTGTACCTCCTTGAATTAGTTTTCATTGTCAGCCACAGATTTAACAACGCTATCTAAAATACAAGTTGTAGTAATTCCGACAACTAAAGGAACTGCAGAGGCAACAGCCGCGCCCGCGCCGGTTGCAACAAGCACGCCACCAATTCCGGTTGCCGCCAATTTACCTACAGCGGCAGTTGTAACCCCCGCCGCGCCTACGCCCGCAACTTTTGTGGCAGATTTTTTTATACCGTCTTTCAAGCCGTTTTTTGTTATTTCAACAGCGTTATTTGCCGCGTCTTTCATTGCACTTGTTGAAGGAAGTTTATCAGTAATTTCGCCGGCTTTTTTAAAAATTGAATCTTTCAAGCTTGATGATTTTTTTTCTTTCAGTTGAAATTGAATTGGCATTTTAATTCCTCCCTTAGGATTTGCTTACAAATTTTTCTTTTTTAACAAGTCGGCATTTCTTTCTTTCAAAAACAAAATCGGGCGGCTTTTTCAATTTTTTTCAAAAAATTTGGCACATCCTGTGCGCCTTCTAATCTTAAATTTGTAAACACATTTTAACACTTTACAAAATTTAGGATTATTTTTTATTCTAAATATACTTTCTTTGTTTTACCAAAAAAGTATCACAATAAAGGCACTTACTGCCCGTCAGAGTTTTTCACGTCAAATCAAAAATCAATTTAAAATTTCAACCGCGTTTATTTTTTGACAGCTAAGAAACTACCCGCACAAATTGCAGTTACACTCAACCACAGCAACCAAATAAAAGGCTTAGTGCTAATCGTTGTTGTAATTGGAATATTGGAAATTTCATTTAAACTCGGCAAAATTTCAAGGCGCGCTTTTTGTAAATCGCCGGAAATTCCCGTCAATCGAACGCGCCGCCGTCCGTCAAAAATTTCTATTGCTTGAGAGTTGCCGCCGTCCGCCGTAACAGTTATCAGCGGCTCAATTTTTTCTGTAGTCAAGCCGTCTGTAACTTCGATTATTATCAAAATTCATAATTATTTTTTGACAGCTAAGAAACTGCCCGCGCAAATTGCGGTTACACTCAACCACAACAACCAAATAAAAGGCTTAGTGCTAATCGTTGTTGTAATTGGAATATTGGAAATT
>CALGGV010000220.1 GCA_937915725.1 uncultured Selenomonadales bacterium | reverse complement strand
CTTTCAAATTTTGCGCAAGAAATTATGGCTGAAATTTCTAAATTAAAAACCGTCGGCGAAAATTCTTTGTAACTTTAAAAAAAATACCTTTCAAATTTTGCGCAAGAAATTATGGCTGAAATTTCTAAGTTAAAAATCGTCGGCGAAAATTCCTTGTAAATTTTTCAAAAAAATAACCCGCTCAAAAGGCGGGCTTTTTTAGTATGCACCTTTTGCGGAAATGACTGCTTTAATCGTTTTGAAAAGATAAAGTAAATCAATCCAAACAGACCAATTTCTAACGTACCACGTGTCCATTTCGACGCGCTCTTCATAGGTAGTATTAGACCTGCCGGAAACTTGCCACATTCCCGTAATTCCGGGCAATACCATAAAATATTCACGAATAAATTTGCCGTAACGAGAAATTTCTTTATCAATAATTGGGCGCGGACCAACAAGCGACATATCGCCACAAAGTACGTTAAAAAGTTGTGGTAATTCGTCAAGGGAATATTTTCGCAGGAACGCGCCAATTTTTGTAACGCGGGGATCTTCCGTAAGCTTGAAAGTTTCTTCCCATTCCTTTTTAGCGACGGGATTTTCTTCAAGATATTTATTCAAGTCAAAATTTGGGCGCATAGTTTGAAATTTATAACAATTAAAATGTTTGCCGCCTTTGCCAACTCGGCGATGTGAAAAAATTACAGTACCGCGATTATCAATAGCAACGGCAACCATTATCAAAAGTATGAACGGCAAAATTAACAAGCCGCCAATAACCGTAAAAAAAATATCAAAAACGCGCTTAAAAATTCTGTTGTAAGGATTAGCAAGGTTATTTCGCAGATTCAACATCAAAATTTTTTCAGTGAACAACATTGAAAGATTGACGCTAGCCATTGGAGTACCGATTAAATCCGGAATAAAAGAAATATTTTCAACTTTAGATTGAATACCGGAAATTAAATTTTGCAAAGTAATTTTGTCTATTCCGGGCGCGGCGATTATGACTGTGTTAATATTTGTCTTGCTTACGATATTTTTCAGCGAATGAAAACCGCCCAAAATTTCAAATTGCTCCGGCAAAATTTTTGACACAGGGTGATCATCTATAAAACCTATAATTTCGTAGCGATAACCTAAATCTTCCTGCCAAAATTTCCATAATTTTTCGGCAGTCAATCCCGCGCCTACCACAATAACTTTTTCGGTAAAGAAATTTCTAATTTTAAAAAGTTTCATTACGGCGTAGCGAAACAAACAAACATTCGTCAACACGGTAAAAAGTAGCAAAAAAATAAAAAGCCGTGAAGTTTGGTTACCGGCTTTCAAAAAATAAATTAAAATAATCGACGCAATCCAGCCGTAAAACACCGACATAAAAATATCTCTCATAGTGTCAACTATTGGCTGCATTTGTCTATAGGAATGTGAATGAGACAGAAAAATTATAAACAAACAGGGTATAAAAATAAAAATGTAAGAATAGGTATAAAAATAATAGGCGTTGTTCCAAAAATCAACGCTGTTTCTTACGAAGAATGAAATATATTCTGCGCTAACAATAGCCACGTAGTCACAAACTATAAAAATTATAGTTGGGATAAAACTTTTTAGCTGTTGCATTAGTGCCTTCCTTCTTCGTTATTTAAAATTTTTAAAATCTGTTTTCTCTGCCCTTCCTGATACGAGCGATATTATCTTTGTGTTTGATAATGATGAACGCGGCGGCGATAATTCCAAAGATAACATAATATTTATCATAGTGAAAAATCATTGCAAGAATTGGAGTCATAAGCGCGGCGGTTATGGAGCCGAGCGAAACATAGCGTGTTGCAAAAACAATAGCTCCCCAAACAATGACTATAATTACAGTTACTTTTGGCATTAAAATTGAAATGACGCCCAATGCAGTTGAAACGCCTTTGCCGCCTTTCATTTGCAAGAAGATGCTGAACATATGACCGATTATTGCAAACATACCGGCAAGAATTGCGGCGCACGGTGTACCAATAAAAGTCATACCGAGTACAACTGCCAATTCGCCCTTAAAGAAATCAAGCAGAAAAACTAACGCGCCGCCTTTTGTACCGAGTACACGGTAGGCGTTTGTTGCGCCAATATTTCCACTGCCGTAATGGCGTAAATCTTTATGCCAAATCATTTTTCCGACAATTAAGCCGCAAGGAATTGCGCCAATTAAATAACTTAAAACTAAAATCAAAATTAACACAAAAAACGCCTCCATATTATTTAAATTTTAAAATTCTCTTAAATCCGTAACAGAAAAAGTAAAGTATGTATCGGGATAAGGTTCATTTGCAAGCGTGAAATGCCACCATTCAGTTTCAAGCGGTTTAAAGCCGTGTTTAATCATAACTTCGCGCAGATACATTCGATTATTAATTTGTTGTTGAGTAAGGTTGCCTCTGTAGCTTGGGTGTGAAAGTTCGCCGAAATAATCAAAAGTTCCGCCCATGTCAACTTCTTTACCGGTTGCCATATCAAACAAAGTTAAATCAACAGTGGAGCCGCGACTGTGTCCGGATTTTTCGTCAATGTAACCTTCAATAAATAATCTGGACTTATCAACTTGCGGGTAAAAATAATATTTCATACGATAATCATCAAGATTTTTTCCCCAACGTACGAAATGATCTACTGCAGATTGTGGACGATAAGCATCAAAAATTTTCAAGCGATAACCGCGCTGTTTAACTTCATCTGAAACATTTTTTAAAGCGTTAGCCGCCTCAATCGTCATTAATGCTACAGGTTGTTCGTAGCCTTCAATTCTGTCTCCAACAAAATTGTAAGTTGAAAAGTAGCGTATTTCCAAAATTGCGTCAGGTACAATTTCAGATAAAACTACAAAACCCGTTGAATCGTCCGGCGTAGTTGAACGCTGCGCGAAAACCGGCGAAATTGTAAGCATTGCCACAATTAGCAAGCCCGTCATAACCTTAAAAAATTTTCTCATCTTAAATTTTCCCCCTCAAAATAAATTTCCTTAACCCTTAGTCCTTAACCCTTAACCCTTAACCCTTAGTCCTTAATCCTTAGTCCTTAATCCTTATGACTCCTCCTCATTGCGTTTACGTATGACAAATTTTAGCGGCGTACCCTCAAAGCCGAAAGTATCCCGCAATTTATTTTCAATGAATCGCAGGTACGAAAAATGCATAAGTTCAGGGTCGTTTACAAAAATTACAAAACGCGGCGGGCAAATGTCAGCCTGCGTCATAAACAAAATTTTCAGTTGCTTGCCTTTTTTTGTAGGCGGCGGATTAACTGCCATTGCGTCACGAATTAATTCATTGAGTACGCTTGTTTGAATACGCATTGTTTGTTGTTCGACGACGAATTTTACAAGCTCTGTAACTCTATCGACACGCTGCCCGGTAAGTGCACTTAAATATAAAACCGGCGCGTATTGCAAAAATCCAATTTCGTCGCGCAAATTTTCGGTAAATCTGTTTGTGGATTTATCGTGCTTGTCGGGAAAAATATCCCACTTGTTGACAATTATAACACAACCTTTGCCGCTGTCGTGCGCGTAGCCGGCAATTTTTTTATCTTGTTCGGTAA
>CALGGV010000219.1 GCA_937915725.1 uncultured Selenomonadales bacterium | reverse complement strand
TTTCTGAAAGTTCATTTGCGCCAATGACTCGCGCAGAACTTTTTAGCGCGTGTACCTTAGTTGTATAATTTTTCCAATCTGAAGACTTATAAAAATTGGCAATTTCTTTCGCACCGGAAATGACAGATTGTGCAAAAACTGTTAGCGCGTCAAGGTATGAATCAACACTGCCGCAATTTTTCAAGCCGTCCGCAATGTTCAAGCTGTCAAGATTTTTCAACCATTCCGGCAAAGTTTCTTCAGAAATATTTTCTTCGACTGCAGAATTTTCATCGACTGCCAAAACTTTTTCCGGCGGCAGATATTCAATTATCATTTCCTCAAGTTTTGCGCTGTCAATAGGTTTTGTCAAATAATCTTGAAAGCCCGCGTCAATATATTGCTTGCGTGCGCCGCTAATTGCATTTGCCGTCAAAGAAATTACAGGCGTATCTTGATTTAAATTGTTGTGCATTTCCTGCATTCTGTGAAGAGTTTCAATCCCATCAATACCGGGCATTCTGTGGTCTAAAAAAATTATATCATATTTATTTTTCGTGACGATAGATAAACATTCATAGCCGCTGTCCGCCGTGTCAATTTTAATTTTTGTCTGTTTCAAAAGTCCTTTAACAACAGTCAAATTCATAACCGTATCATCTACGATTAAAATTTTTGCATTGGGCGCGGTAAATTTTTCACGGTACTTTTTATGTTGGCTTAAAGCGTGGCGGAAATTTTCTTCAAAGTTGCCGAGTTCGTGCCAATTTACAACTTTTTGTTCAATTTCAAAACTAAAATTTGAACCTTTGCCATAAACACTTTCAACATTCAATTCACTGCCCATCATTGCCAAAAGACGTTGCGTGATATTCATTCCCAAGCCCGTACCTTCGATTGTGCGGTTGCGTTTTTCTTCGATTCTTTCAAACGCGCTGTACAATTTTTTAATATCTTCAGGTTTAATTCCAATTCCCGTATCGTTGACGCTGAAGAAAATTTTAATTTTATTCTCGGCAATTTTTGTAAAGCTGACAGTCAAAGTTACACTGCCCTTTTCGGTATATTTTACGGCGTTTGTTAAAATATTTGTAACAATTTGCTTAATTCGTATTTCGTCGCCAAAAAGTTCACTGGGCAAATTTTCATCTGCGTTAATGTAAAAAGTCAAGCCCTTATTTTCGGCGCGTTTTTGAATCATATTAACTAAATCATTCAAAAGGGAACTTAGCGAATATTCGACGGGGATAATTTCCATTTTGCCCGCCTCAATCTTTGAAAAGTCCAGAATATCGTTGACAATTCCCAACAAAGTATTTCCGGCTGTGCGAATATTTTCGGCGTACTCAATAATATTTGGCGCAATAGCCTCGCGCAAAATCATTTCATTCATTCCCAAAATTGCGTTAATGGGCGTGCGTATTTCGTGGCTCATGTTGGACAGGAACTGCGATTTAGATTTATTGGCTGCCTCTGCGGCAAGAGCCGCCTCTTTGAATTTTGCGTTAGATTCTTTTAAATCGTTAGCAACGGCGTTAAGAAATGAGGCAAGGCGTTTTGAGAGTGGCACGGTAGGACTTTTTGAATTTTTTTCAAATTGCGGCGTAAAAATTGAATAACAGCGGCAAGGGTCGCCTTCGCGCATTCCAACAGTTACAAGTGCGGTGGCAAGTTGCCCGCCTTTGCCTTGATATTTATAAATTTCGCCCGCGCCGAAACAATATGAAGTTTCAGAATTTATCCTTGAAAAATCTTTAATTTCACGCTGTGCATCATCACCCAAAAAAGCTGTACGTGCGCCACAAATGTAAGCAAAAATCGCTTGCGGTTCAAATTGGCGCATTCTTTCTGAAGTTTCCCACGTTTCCTGCAAAATTTCTTCAGGGTTGCCGTAACTTAAACGAATTTTTTCACCCTGCCTAACATCGCCGGTAAAATAAAGCCGCCCTGCCTCATCATAAATTCCGGCTATACGTGACGCAGGCAAGCCGCCTCGATTAACAACAAACGGAAAATCAAAAACATTCAACAATAAAAATTCATTCGGTTCAACGTTCAAATATTTTTTGTAAATGTCAATGGCGGGGACGCCGTCAATTTTTGCAACGCCGTTAATTCCCAAAGTTTCAGTAATAGTCATTTCTTTACCGAGAACTCTCCAGCCAAAATTATATTCTGCTTTAACGCGCAAATTTTCGCCGCTGTATGCAATTAAAATTACGCCGCAATCGTGATAACGTTCGCCCATAATGTATTGTGAAACGCCCTTATTTGTTACCGCTTGAATTGTGCGCTTGTACTTGCATTTAATATCTTCAGTTTCAACATTTCCTGCCTCCATTCCAAAAAATGGAATATCTTCCAATTCAAAAGATAGCATTTCAAGAAAAGGAGCAACTCTTTCTTTGTGACCGGCGCATAAAACTTCAACGCCTTTCAAATTTGGAATTTGTTGGAGTTTTTCATTTAACCCTATGGTAAAAGCAGTAAGATTATCAACTTCACTTGAATCAACTTCAAATATGGTTATGTCAGAAGAATCAAAAAAACAGCACGTGATTAAAACATAATTTTCAAGCCAGTTTTTAAAACGATTTATCCACTCGCCGGAGCTGTTGTCATTTGAAAAATTTTTAACTGCAAAATTCGTCATTGAGACGCCGACAATTTTTGCCTTAGGAAAAATATTTTTTAATTCCCTGTAAATAGTTTTTGAATCTTCGTCCAAAATTTGCGCCGTCATAGCCTTAAACAAAACGGTTTTTGAATTTTTATAATCGTCGCTTGATTTAATTTCGTCAATCCATCTTTGAAAATCGTTGTAACTTTTTATTTTGTATGTAATTTGTTTCAACTCGTTCACTTCCTTAAACGAATTATACCATATTTTGTTGAGCTATGGAAAAGATATTAAAAAAGCTGTAATAGAAAATTAAAAAACGGGATTTTATAGAGTTGGAGGTCGCCCGCCGCACTCCGTTTTTGCTTGTAACCTACAAATTTCGGTAACGTGAGAAAACGCGGCTGGAATTTTAAATTTTTGAAAAGCTAAACGCGAAAAACACAGGCGGGCGACGATTCTTTCTTTTGGTAGGGTTTTCTTTCTTCTAAAGAAAGAAAAGCCGTATTTTCAAAAAATAGTTTTAAAAAATAGTTTTAAAAAATTTCAATAAAAAAATTACCGCAGAATCACGAAAATAATTTTGTTGTGAAAAATTCTTCAAAGTGTTAATATTATGCAAAGATTTTTGGAAATGAGGCGACGATATGGAAAAAGTTTTACCAATAATACTTTTGGCAGGCGCAGACAAAAATACTCAAGATGATTTTAAAAATATTGTAAAGGATAAATATTCGATAATGTCAGCCGATAACGAATATGAATGTTTCAATATTTTGACGAATCACAAAATTGAACTCGTTATAGTCGCGCTTAATGTTCAAATTATGGACGGCTTAGACTTTTTAAAAAATCTCGCGCAGGACAGCCGCTATAAAAATATCCCCATACTTGCAATAGTTACTTACGGCGATTTAGACAGCGTATCCCTTGCAATGGAACTTGGCGCAACTGAATTTATTACCACGCCCTTCAGCGAAATTATCATAAATTGCAGAATCAGAAATGTTATCGCCCACAGCCAACAGGCAGAAAAAGATAAAAGAATTAGCGAAATGAATCGCTACATTGAAATTGATTCACTTACCGGGCTTTATAACCGTGAAACTTTTTACGAAAAAGCCGCTAAATTGATTCATGATAACCCCGAAGTTCAATACTGCATTGTTTACCTTGATATTAGCTGTTTTAAAGTTGTCAACGATTTATTTCACACTGAAACAGGCAATTTGATTTTGAAAACTGCCGCCTCTTATTTTCTGAAAAAAATCAATCCGCAAGTTGGAGTTTCCGGCAGAATTGAGGCAGATCATTTTGTATTGTGTGTGCCACAAGATACACTTGATATGGACAGGCTGATAAAAGAAATTGATGATACAATTCGCACACTCGGAATTAGCCACAATATTTTATTTTTCGCCGGCGTTTATCCGGTTATCGATATGAATTTACCGGTAGACCAAATGTGCGACCGTGCGTCAATGGCGTTGAACAAAATCAAGGGCAATTACGCTCGCCGCTATAATTTTTATGACGTTGGAATGCGTGAAAGAATGTTGAAGGAACAAATGATTGTACGCGATATGGAATTTGCGCTGAAAGACAATCAATTTACAATTTTCCTTCAGCCAATTTATCGCCCGGAAACAAATGAAATTGTAAGTGCAGAGGCGTTAGTGCGTTGGTTTCACCCTGAAAGCGGAATGATTAGCCCCGGCTATTTTATCCCCGTTTTTGAGCGCAACGGCTTTATCGTCAAACTTGACAGATTTGTTTGGGAAACAGTTTGCAAATTTTTGCGTAGCAGATTAGACGCAGGCAAAAAAATTGTGCCGGTTTCAGTTAATGTTTCACGGCTTAATTTTTACAGTTATGATTTATTAATTTTCCTGCTGAATCTTTTGAAGAAATACGACCTTGAGCCGTGGATGTTGAAATTGGAAGTTACAGAAAGTGCTTACACTGATAATCCGCAACAACTTATAAAAATTATTAATCAGTTCAAAGAAAATGGTTTTCCAATTTTAATGGACGATTTCGGCTCCGGTTATTCTTCATTGAATATGCTGAAAAATATTGATATTGACGTTTTGAAAGTCGATATGGCGTTTGTGCGTGAAATTGAACATTCTGAAAGGGCACGGACAATTCTTTTGATGATAATTGGGCTTGCGCGTGAATTGGGAATGGGCGTTGTAACTGAAGGCGTCGAAACTCAAACGCAACTTGACTATATTACAAATATGGGTTCTGTTGACATTCAAGGATATTATTTTTCAAAGCCGCTTGCAGTCAAAGATTTTGTTGCACTTTTCGATAAATACGATTCTTTGGCTACGCAAGTTTAAAATTATTTTTTCTTACGTTTATTGGATTTTTTCGGTGAACGTGTGGCACTTGCCAATTTAGATTTAACTTTTTCCTCTTGAGCCTTTTGTTTTTCGGTAGATTTTTTATCACGTTGCATTTTGGCGTATTCCACGCCGAGACTTGCGATTTTGTGTTTAACCGCCATTAAAGGGTGAGAGAGGAGCATTTTTTTCTGTCCGGACTTCATTATAGCTCTAAATTCTTTTGTAGGATTTTCGCCGAAACAGGGCGTTTCGCAAGCGTCACAAATTGGCTTAGAAATTCCATAGGGGCAACGTTGAATTTTTAACATTACGGTTGTTAAAAGCGCGGTACATTTAGGGCAAAGTTTATTGTCGGTTGTACCGTGATTAGCGTTGCAATAGACGCCAAAAGTTTTGCGGATATTTTCTTTTTCTTTCGGTACATTATTTTTTAATTCCGGTTCCTTACGTTTTGGAAGAATTTTTTTCAATTTATCAAGTATTCCCATTGGTTAAAAATAACTCCTTTCGAGTTTAAACTTCGTACATTTTAAGCGTTGACAAAAATAAAAGCAAGGTGTAAAGGCAATGGATTTTTTCAAAAAGCGGGCGCGTCAAATTTCAAACGTGCTTGTAGTAATTGCGGTGGTAATTGCAATTTACATAAAGTGGACGGGCGACGGCTCCGACGCTTTTTTCAAAGAATACGACGTTTACATTATAGGCGGTATTGCGCTGGGATTTGTTGTCTTAAGTTTTCTAAAAAAGCGCGGAAAATAATTTTTCGCAAAAAAAAAACTACCCTAAACGGCAATTCTTATGCTATAATAGCCGCCGTTAGCAAGTCTTCAAATACAATATGAGTTTTTGGAGGAGCCGACTTTCAAAATCGGTTGCCTCTTGATTTTTATTATAAATTATCGATAATTATTTTGCAAGAAAGTTTTTTGGAGGTTTATAAATGCGCAAAATAAAAGTAAATAAAAAAGACGTTGATAAGAAAAGGAAAAAAACTGCAAAATTAATGGAAGAATTAATACATTATCATAACAAAGTTCACGATGAGGCTAAAGTTATGGAAATTGTAAAAGCTCTTTCCGAACTTGAAACAGATGATGTAGGCGTTGCTGAAAAAATCGCCTCAATTTGCGTTGACTACAGCAAACGTGACGAGGCAGATAAAGCCGTAACTTACCTTGAAAAAAAATTTCCGCCGACACCCTATAGGTTATTTTTGCGTTCCCGCGTTTGCGATTTAAAGCAGGATTACGGCGGCTGTATTCAATATTCCGAAAAGGCGTTGACTTTGCCCGGCTTAGATTTATTAACTAAAATGATGATCTATAATATTTTGGGGCATGCTTATCGTTACGCCGGCGACGCGCCAAATTCTCTGAAATATTACGAACTTAGCGCAAAAGAAGACCCTAATGCTATAACGGATCCTAATTTGCGTACCTACGTTGATAAAATTCAACATGAAGACTACAGTAATTTTCTTTTCAGCTTGCACAATGTCAATGTTAGCCGTGAAAAAATGTTTGAGGAAATTTACGGATTTAATAAACTTTTTGACCATGTTGAAAAATTTGTTCACGATCCTGCAACTCATCCCCGCCACGAAAAATTGCGTATAGGTTACATTGGACCGGATATTCGCCGCCATGTTGTAGCTTTTTTCAGCTATGCTTTTTACAAATGCTACGATAAATCCCGCTTTGAAGTTTATCTTTACGCCAAAAATAAGGAAGATAACGTTACACAAGATTTTATAAAGAGTGCAGATCATTACAGAAATATTTTGTTTGATCCCCCAATGGTTGCCGCTAAAAAAATCAAAGATGATGAAATTGATATTTTGGTTGATCTTTCCGGACACACTGCAAATAATGTCATGCCCGTTGTTGCACACAAGCCCGCGCCAATTATTATCAGTGCTATTGGCTGGTTTAATACAACTGGATTTAAGCCGATTGATTATTTTATGGTTGATAAATATACAGACCCTGTCGGCTTGAATGAAAAATTCTTTAGTGAAAAAATGCTCCGCTTGCAACACAGTCATTTTTGTTATATGTTTCATGATAACCCGCTTATTATAAATCCTGCGCCCTGTACTAAGAACGGCTATATAACTTTCGTAAGCTTTAACAATTTTACAAAAGTTACTGATGAGGCGTTGAGAGTTTGGGCAAAAATTGTAAACGCCGTGCCAAAATCAAAACTTTATCTGAAAGGTAAAGCTTTTAGAGATAAATACGGAATTGACGCCGCCTTAAAACGTATTCAAGATGCAGGACTTTCACTTGATCAATTAATTTATGAGCCGGATGAAAATAAATATCTGCACAAATACGCACTTGCAGATATTGCACTGGACACTTTCCCTTATCCCGGCGGCGGTACAACTTGCGACGCGCTTTATATGGGCTTGCCGGTTATAACTTTAGTGCAGGAACGCCACAATTCAAGATTTGGTTATTCTTTGCTGATGAATTGCGGGCTCGGTGAACTTTGCGCCTTCAGTGAAGAAGAATATATTCAAAAAGCCGTTGACCTTGCTAACGATTGGGACAGAGTACGCGAATATCATTTGACAATTCGCCGCAAAATGGAAGAATCGCCGGTTATGAATGATATGATTTATATGGGCGAAGTTGAAGACGCTTATATAAAAATTTTTGACGCGTGGAGAAATGGCGAAGAATTGCCGGAATTTCCACAAGACGCGCCGCCGGTTACTGAAGAACAAGCCGAATTTTACTACAAACGCGCACAAGATTATATGCAGACAAAAGCCATTTTAAATGAAGGTGTAATTCAAAATCCAACACACCTTAAACGCGCTTTATATAATTTAATGTTGGCGCGGCAAGCTGACAAAAAACACGATATTGAAATTTTGGTATTCATTGCAGTTTGCAGGGATAAACTGCTTGACTACGCCGGAGCTTATGAGGCAATTTGCGCGGCGGGGCGTGCAATTTATCAAGGTGGGCATGATATTTCAGAGTTTACAAACAGCTTTTTGGCGCAATATCACAACTTGCAGGCAAAATTAGATTTATATAACGGCAACCCGCAAAGTGCCGTTGATAATTACTACAAGGCGGCGCAATTTGAGGAAAGTTTCAAGGGAAAATGTGATGCGCTAGATTCTGCGTTATTGAGTTTGCATTTTACAAATATTTCCAGTGCAGATTTAGCGGCGGCTCACTTTGAATATCAAAAACTTCTTGAAAATATTAAACCTTACACCGAATACCATAAACGCGCCGGAAAAATCAAAATTGGCTACGTTTCCGGCGATTTCCGCAAACACGCCCTCTTTACGCTTGCCTATGGGCTTATCGCCTCACATAACAAAAATAAATTTGAAGTTACTTGCTACAGCTTAAATCCTTATGACGATATATATACCAACCTTATCAAGAAACAGGTTGCAAATTTTGTTGACGTTAAAAATTTAAGTTATGCTGAACTTGCTGAAAAAATTCACAGCGATAAAATTGACGTACTTATAGATTTAGCCGGACATTCCAGCGGAAATGTTTTGCCGGTTTTTGCATATAAACCCGCGCCTTTGCAGATAAGCGGAATTGGCTATATGTCAACTACCGGAATGAAAGAATTTGATTATTTCATAACTGATGAAATTGTGGATCCGCCCGGCGAACACGATAAATTTTTTACCGAAAAACTTTTATATTTCCCCAGTCAATTTTGTTATGCAATGCGTGAAGATGTTCCCCAGCCGCAATACGCGCCTTGTACTAAACGTGATTATGTTGTTTTTGGCACAATTTGTCGTTATGAAAAAATTAATGAAGATATGTTATTAATTTGGAAACAAATTTTAGAGCGCGTTCCAAAATCTATTTTGCTTATGCGTGCACAAAAACTCGTTAGCAATACCACAACCGACCAACTTTACGAAAGAATGAAAAAGCTCGGTTACAATATGGACAGGGTTGTATTTCAGCCGGCGGTTGATAATTATATGGCAGAACTATTACATTTGGACGTAATTTTGGATTCTTATCCTTATGTTGGTGGCAGTACAACTTTTGACGCGCTTTACATGGGCGTTCCGGTTGTGACTTTTTATGGCGAAAAACGCAGTACCCGTTTTGGACTTAGCATTTTAAAACAGTTAGGGCTTGAAGGGCTTGCAGTTCCTATTGATTCGCCACAAGATTATATTGAACGTGCTGTAGGGCTTGCAAACGATGTAGGCGCGCTTGATGCCCTTCATAAAAATTTGCGCGTTATGATGCAAAAGGCTCCAAATATCAGACCTGGAATGTATGCTCGTTTTCTTGAAAGTAAAATTGAACAATTTCTCAACGAAAAATTTAACGCTTGAGGTTGAAACTTGTTTAGAAAAATTTTTTTAATAGTATTGGCGGCGATAATTTTCACGTCTTCGGCTTATGCTAATGAAAATTGGCAACCGGAAATTAGGATAGGAATTTTGCGCGGTGTTAATCAAGTAGAATTAAAATTTTCTGCGCCGTGCGTTATGATTGATTCTGCCGGCAGAAAAATTCTTAAAAACATTGCCGCCAATGAAATTTTTTCTGTAGATTTTGGCACGCTTAAAAGTAATTCTGTTGAAATTCGCAGTGAAAATATTTTGCTGAAAGATTTAATTGTTACGATTGACGGCAAAGAATATTTCGGCGGTGTTCGTATTGACAAAAAAAATAATTCTTTGACAGTAATAAATCTTGCGCCGGTTGAAGAATATCTGCGCGGCGTTGTACCGGAGGAAATGTCGCCGTCATTTCACGTGGAGGCTTTAAAGGCTCAAGCTGTGGCGGCGCGTTCTTTCACTTTAAAAAATCGTCAACGTCATCAAGCTGAAGGGTTTGATCTTTGCGCAACTACTCACTGTCAATTTTATGGCGGCGTTGATTCTGCAGACACTTTAACGGACGAAGTTATTAAAATCACACGCGGCGAAATTTTGCTACTGAACGGGCAAATTGTCGATACAAATTTTCACACTGACAGCGGCGGAATGACTGAAAATGTTTCTGAAGTTTGGGGGACTTATTCGCCGCACTTGCAAGCCGTTGAGGAATTGGAAAAAAATACTCAATATTGGAAAAAAGAATTTTCGCTTGACGATTTCTCAAGGATAATTGGCGGCGATTTTGGCAAGCTTAAAGAAATAAATTTATCGCCGTTGGAAATTGGAAAATCTGCGCCTGACAGGAGTATTTCGGGGCGCGTAAAAATTGTACAGTTTATCGGCAGTAAAAAAAATTTGCAACTTACCGGCAATGAATTGCGCTCCAAATTTTCTTTACCAAGTACACTTTTTGATATAAAAATTTCCGGCGGCAAAGTTATTTTTGAAGGATACGGGCGCGGACACGGCGTTGGAATGTCTCAAAATGGAGCGAATGCTTATGCTAAGCACGGCTGGACTTATGAAAAAATTTTGTTGCATTATTATCGCAGTACAAAATTAAAGAAACTTTATTGAGGCGGTAGGCATAAGGCAAGAGGCAGTAGGAAATAAAAAAACCTTTGCCTATTTCCTGCAACTTAAAGCCTAAAATTTTTTATGGGGAAATTTAATGTTACTAGAAGATTTTAATTATGAATTGCCGGAAGAATTAATTGCACAAAAACCGATTGAACCGCGCAATTTTTCACGGCTAATGGTTTTAAATCCGCTGACAAAAGAAATTCGCCACGAGCATTTTTACGATTTACAAAAATTTTTGACGGCGGGCGATACTTTAATTTTTAATGATACAAGAGTAATTCCTGCGCGACTTATTGGGCAAAAAACAACCGGCGGGCGCGTGGAAATTTTTTTATTGCGGAGAATTGACGCCACAAATTGGGAAACTTTGGTAAAGCCCGGACGCAAAATTCACGAAGGCGCAGAAATTTTTTTTGGCGATGAATTAAGCTGCAAAATTGTCGGGCGAACAGATTTTGGCGGGCGAATTGTTCACTTTCAATTTGAAGGCGTCTTTGAAGAAATTTTGGACAGGCTTGGTGAAACTCCCCTGCCGCCTTACATTCACGAAAAACTTGACGATATTGAACGTTATCAAACTGTTTACAACCGTGAAAGAGGAAGTGCCGCCGCGCCTACCGCCGGTTTACATTTCACAAAAAATCAAATGCAGGAGTTTGAAAATTTCGGCGTCAATTTGGGATTTGTAACTTTGCACGTCGGACTTGGAACTTTTCGCCCCGTTCAAGTTGAAAATATCGAACAACACCAAATGCATGAAGAATTTTATACCGTTCCCGAGTCAACCGCAAAATTAATTCGTGAAACAAAATTGGCGGGAAAAAAAGTTATAGCCGTCGGTACAACTTCAATTCGCACGCTTGAAAGTGCCGCGCTTGATAATTTTAATCTTGAAATTGGCAGCAATTCCACGAAAATTTTTATTTATCCCGGCTACAAATTTAAAATTGTTGACGCGCTGATAACAAATTTTCATTTGCCTAAGTCAACTTTGATAATGTTGGTTAGCGCGTTTGCGGGGCGTGAATTTATTTTGCAAGCGTACAAGGTGGCGGTGGAAAATCGCTACAGATTTTTCAGTTTCGGCGACGCAATGTTTATCTTGAACAGGGGTTAAAAAATGGCAGAGTGGAATTTTCCGACAAACGGCGGCGGCGTTATTCGCGGCTTGGCTGATTCAGGTATTGAAACTTTCAACGGCAAAAAAAATTCTTCATTGGCGCGGGAAATTTGCCAAAATTCGCTAGACGCGGCGGCAAATTCTAACAAGCCGGTTATCGTAAGTTTTCAGTTGGTCGAAATTAATCCTGCTGAAATTCCCGGTTATTTTGAGTACAAAAAAATTCTGCAAAATTGTCGGGATTTTTGGAAATACAATCCGAACGCCAAAAATTTTTTTGACAACGCGCTTGATAAGATTGACGAAAAAATTTCTGTACTTGTTGCGAGCGACGAAAATACAACGGGGCTTGCAAATCCCTACAATCCAAATTCGCTTGAGGGCTGGAATACTTTGACGAAAATTGACGGCGGCGCAAATAAATCGGGAAGTACCGGCGGCAGTTTCGGTATTGGAAAAAACGCGCCCTTCGCAATTTCAGATTTTCGGCTGGTTTTTTATCGCACTTTGAATCAGCGCGGCGAAAGTGCGGCGCAGGGAATTTCACGGCTTGTTTCATTCATACAAAACAACGATACTAAGGCAGGTATTGGTTATTACGGCAATAAAAATCAAAATCAGCCCGTCGAAAAAATTCCTGCGCTTGAAAAAATTTTTCCGCGTACAAATACCGGCACTGATATTTTTATTTACGGCTTTAACGCTGTCGAAAAATGGCGGGGAAATATTCTTTTTGAGTTGGTTGAAAATTTTCTTGTGACGATTTACAGAGGAAAATTGATTGTTAAAATGCCGAATTACACTGTAGACAAAAATTATTTGCAAGAAATTATTATACGCCAAGACAAATATTTGAAAGAGCGCAAAAGTCAAGCACGCAATTACTACAAAGTTTTGACTGCGGCTGATTCAGATTTAGAAATTTTTGAGGAAGATTTTCACGGCTTGGGCAAAATTAAGCTGAAAGTTTTGCTTGACGCTCGCGCAGATTTAAACAGAAAAATTCTTGTCGTGCGCAAAATGGGTATGAAAATTTTGGACTTGGACAGAATTTCTCGGCAGTTTTCTTTTACTGGAATTGTTGAATTGGAAGGCGAGGCGTTGAATAATTTTTTCCGTCAAATGGAAAATCCTGAGCACAATAATTGGGAGCCGGAACGCCATCCCGATCCTAAAACTGCAAAAAAATATCTTAAAGATTTTAGAGATTTGGTACGCAAAAAAGTTCAATCTTTGGGCGAAAATCTTGTAAGCGATGAAAAAAATGTTGAGGGACTTAGCGCAAATTTGCAAGTCAAAAAAAATGTTCCTACTGTTGAATTTTCCAACAAAAAAATTGAAAATATAAACCCCGTTGCAAATTCAAAAATTTTAAAGATTGAAGATTTAAATTCGTCTGAAAATAAAACCATTGCTGAAAAAGGCGGCGGCTCTGAAAATTCAAGTTTTAAAAAAGTGCGCGGCACTGTTACCGACGGAAAAGGCGATAACCCCGCAGTTAGGACTTTGAAGGGCAAACGTCCCCGAAAAAATAAAAAATTACATACAGGCGTTGAAAATCCAGATGGTGAAGATATTGTTTTGACGCCGACAGGAAATTTTCTTGAGTGCAAAAACCGCGTCATTAAAACCGGAAAAAATAATTACCGCTTGATTCTGCAAGTTCCAAAAAATATTTTCAGCGGCAGTATAAAAATTTTCGCAGTCGGTGAAGATGACGCGCAGGAACAACTCAAAATTTCAAGCGTCAGGGCAAATTGCAACGCCCAAGTTTCTGAACAAAAAATTCAACTTTTCAACATTTCGGCGAATAAAAATTTGCAAATAAATTTTTCGCTTGCCGAAGATAACGGCTATTCTTTGAGGGCGTACGTTTATGAAGATTAACAATCGCACTTTCAATTATCCAGTGCTTGCGGCGGGGCGCGACGATTATAAAAAATGCGCGTTCGAGGCTGATTTTAATTTTAAACAAACGGCAGATTCAATTATTTTCGACTTTGATTTTGATACAGATTGCGCCGAAATAAATAATTTAATCGCAAGCGGCAAGGCTGAATATATTGTTCATTTTGAATGCTCTGCGACGATTTTTAGAAAAATTTTAAAATCTGCAACGCCGCAAATTTCTACTGAAATAAAATTGAGCCGCGTTAAAAATGTGTTGGAAATTGTGGCGGCGATTGTCTTAAAAAATGACGTTGAAAATTTTTATTGCAAAGACTGGAGCGAGGATTTTTCCGGTTTAAAATTTAATTTGTCAAAGGGCAATGTGCTTGCCTATAAAACTTTGCCGAGCTTGAAAATTTCGGATAACCCCGACAATTTCGCAGGTAATGAATCAATTTTTACAGTTTGTCGCGCATTTTTGGAAGAATCGAAATTTGAGGTTGACTTTGGCGGCGAAAGGATAAAAATCACTTTGGGCAACGCAGAATATGATTTTTTTGTAAATGCAAATTTAAACCCTAAACTTCAGCCGGTTGTAAATTCGCTGGTAATTTTGCCCGCGCTGATTTATGTTTTGGAAGAATTGCAAACTGAAGGCGCACTTGAAGATTATCAGTACAAAGATTGGTTTTTATCGTTGAAAAATAATTACAGCGCAGATTTTGTTGACGATTTAAAAAACAAGGATTTATTTGAGTTGGCGCAGGAATTAATTCAGTTGCCGATGGCGCGGGCGTTTGAAAGTTTGCAAAAGATTTACGGCGAGGACGAAGAATGAAATTATATTTTATGAAGCAGGCGGCGTTGGATAATTTGAAGGCGAATTTGCCGACGGCTTGCCAAAATTATTTCACTGAAAACAATTCCGGCTGGATAAAAAATTTTTGCAACGACGAAAAACCTTTTGAAGAATATAAAACTGTTGCAGATTTTCAACTTGTAATCGACGGCGATGAAAGCAAAGTTGATTTTGAAAATTGCAAGATACTTTACCAAAATTTAAAATTTTTAACTGAAGTGCAAGCCTCCGACGAAAGATTTTGGGCGGGTTTAACTCATACCGAATTTTATAATTTTGTTCGAGTGCGCCACAATTACAATATGACCGAAATAAAAAAAGACGCCGTTGCAAGTATTCAAAGAAATTTTTTCTTTCACGAAGGTACAAAAGTTGGAAATATTACAAACGCGCTTGCAAAATGTTGGTGGATGGGGCGGCTCTTGTACGACGAAAAAAATTCCAATCCTTTTTGGAAATTGGACAAACTCGGCGCGGCGGCTTTTACCAGCAAAATTTATCGTATCCTGCGCCTTTCATTTTCTGCCAATCCGACAATTTTAAGCGGTATTGTAAAATTTTTTGCGCAGTTCCCAAATTTGGCAAGGGAAGACTGGACGGCGGCACTTCAGCACTTGAATAAAATCGGCGGTAACGTTATACTTGATTATCTTTCTGAAGATGAAATTGCAAAAATCTTGATTGACTACGCGCACAAATTTACAGCGAAAGTTGAATTTGGCGACGTTGTTGAAACAATTTCTTTGCCGGATAAAAAAACTAATTTTTTTACTGCAAGTTATCCAAAATTTTATTTAGCTATGAAAGATAAAAAAATTGGCGAAACTTTCGCTTACAACGGCAAGAATTATAAAATTACAAATATCATTAGGGGCAATGTGAATGGCGGCAGTAACTTATGAATTGATTCACAAAGATAAAAAAACTGGGGCACGCGCAGGAATTTTACATACACCGCACGGCGATTTTTTGACGCCAATTTTTATGCCGGTAGGAACTCAAGCAACGGTTAAAAGTGTTTCGCCCGACGAACTCGAAGAACTCGGTGCGGGAATAATTTTAAGCAACACGTACCATTTATTTTTGAGACCGGGCGCAGATTTAATTCAAAAGGCGGGCGGCTTGCACAAATTTATGAATTGGACGCGCGGGATTTTGACTGACAGCGGCGGCTTTCAAGTTTTCAGTTTGGGCGAACTTAGAAAAATTACTGAAGACGGCGTAACTTTTCGCTCGCACATTGACGGCGCAAAAAAATTCCTTTCGCCGGAAATTTCCATTGAAACTCAAATGAAACTTGGCGCAGATATTATCATGGCGTTTGATGAATGCATACCTTACGGCGTCGATTATGACTACTCCAAAAAATCTACCGCGCGCACGCACCGTTGGGCTGAAAGAAGTTTGGCGGCGGCAAATTCGGAAAATCAAGGGCTTTTTGGAATTTGTCAAGGCGGAATGTTTGCAGACCTGCGCGAAGAATCTGCAAAAGTTATAGGCGGTATGGATTTTGCGGGCTGTGCCATTGGCGGCTTAAGTGTCGGCGAAGATAAAAAAACTATGTATGAAATGTTGGAAATTTCGACAAAATTTTTGCCGGAAAATAAGGCGCGGTATTTAATGGGCGTCGGAACTCCTGACCATTTGCTTGAAGGCGTAATGCGCGGCGTTGATATGTTTGACTGCGTATTTGCCACGCGGGTTGCGCGAAACGGTATGGCGATGGTTAGTCCGAAAACTGCGGCAAGCGGGCGGCTTGTTATGAAAAATGCTTGTTACACTGAAGATTTTTCGCCGCTTGAAAGTAATTGCGATTGTTACGCCTGCAAAAATAATTTTACCCGCGCTTACATTCGGCATCTTGTCCGCGCTGAAGAAATTTTCGGCTTGAGACTTTTGACTTTGCATAACCTGCGCTACTTGCAAAAATTTATGGCTGATATGCGAGCGGCGATTCTTGAGGATAAATTTGGCGACTTTCGCGCAGATTTTTTCAACAACTACGAGAGGGGATTAAAAATTGAGTGAAGAGGCAATGGCGTCAATGATAAGTTGGCTGCCGATTTTATTTATGGTGTGTATCTTTTATTTCTTGCTGTACAAGCCGCAAAAAAGGGCGCGTGAAGAAAGAGAAACAATGTTAAGCAGTTTGCAAGTTGGAGCGCGTATCGTGACTATTGGCGGAATTTACGGCACTATTGAAGAAATTTACAGTGAAACTTTAAAGATAAAAATCGCCGAAAATGTTGTTATAGAAGTTGGACGCGGCGCGGTAAGTACGATTGTTGAAAAAGAAAATAAGGTAACCGCCGAATGAACATTTCAGCAGCCGGCGAAAATAAATTTATAGTTCGTGGCTTTAAAAATCGTCAAGCGTTGATGAATCATTGGAAAGACCACGGGGCGCAATATCCCGGATTTACCGTTGCACAATATGAGCAACGCGCTTTGGAATTGATTGAATCTGCAGTTGGTGAAAATATTTTGGGACACATTGATAAAAGCGGTGCTATTATTCGCTACGATAAATCCACAAATGATTTTGTCAAAGGTCGTCCGCTGAAGGGTATATTTACTATGTTCAAGCCGGACGATGGAATTTTACATTATGAAACTAGAAAAAAGGAGGATATAGAAAATGGCGGCAGAGAATGAAAATTTAGTACCTTGCCCTTGCTGTGGTGAAGGTTTAGTTGAAGCGGGACACGAATTTGATATTTGCGAAGTTTGCGGCTGGGAAGATGATGATTATCAATTTAATCACCCGGATTATCGCGGCGGCGCAAATTCCATTTCATTGAACGAGGCGCGGGCGGCTTTTAAGTCCAAACGCAATTCTGCTTAAAATTATGGATAAAAAAACTTTACGAAAAGAAATGCGGGCGCGGCGAAAATCTTTAACCGAAATTGAACGTGAAAATTTCAGCAACGAAATTGTAAAAAAATTTTTGGCGCAGGAAATTTATCAAAGTTCAAAAATTATAATGGCTTATGTTTCAATGTCGGAGGAAGTCCAACTTCAAAAAATTTTTGTCGAAGTTTTCAACAGTAAAAAAATTTTGGCAGTACCGCTAATTGTCGGCAAGGGTGAAATGTGCGCCGTTGAAGTTCCAAATTTTGACGCGCTGGAAATTGGCGATTTTGGAATTTTGACGGTTCGCGCAGATTTACAAAAAATTATTGAGCCGGAAAAAATGAATTGCGTCATTGTACCGGGCGCAGCGTTCGATTTAAATTTTAACAGGCTGGGACTCGGCGGCGGCTACTACGATAAATTTCTACCGCGCGCAGTCAACGCCAAAAAAATTGCGCTTGCCTATGATTTTCAAATTGTCGACGACTTGCCGACAGAGCCGCACGATTTCAAAGTTGATATGATTATTACCGAAAAAAGAATTATAAAAATTTAAGCAGTAGGGATTGTCTCTACTGCTTTTTATTTTAAATATGTTGAAAAATTTTGCCCAAAAAACGCGCTAAAATTGCCTACAACGCACGTTTGACACCTTGTACGAGGTTTTATATTAAAAACTTTTTGAAGGCGGCTTAAAATCGATTTTAAAGCAATGTGGATTTTTTGAGAAAAATTACTTTCAGCCTTTATAACCTAATTCTTTAGCTTTCGCAAAATCTGCGCGAGCTTTTTCTTTGTCGCCAATAGCCTCGTAACATTTCCCGCGATAATAGTAACTTTCGCCGTCATCGGGATTAAGTTCAATAGCCTTGTTTAAATCTGCCATTGCCTCTTCATATCTTTTCCATACCGTGTAAATAATACCGCGGTTGCCGTAACCGTAGGGATTATTTGAATCAAGCTCAAGCACTTTGTTAAAATCAGCAAATGCCGCGTCATAATTTTTTATTTTAATATAACTGTAACCGCGGTTGTTATATCCCGTTGTAAAATTCGGAGCAAGTTCAATAACTTTGGTATAGTCAGCGATAGATTCATTATATTTTTTGAGCATAAAGTAAGAACTGCCGCGCATATAGTAAGCATTAGCATATTCCGGATAAAGTTCAATGGCTTTGTTGAAATTTTTAATGGAAGTCTTATATTGTTTTAAATTATAGTGAACATTACCAAGATTGAAGTAAGATTCGGGATTATCCGGAGCAAGTTGAATAACTTTTTCAAAATCAGCCTTTGCCTTTTCAAAATTCCCCATTAAAGTATAAGTATTACCGCGGTTGCTGTAAGCCGTTACATTATTGGGATTTAATTCAATAGCTTTGTTATAATCAGAAATAGCGGCGTCATATTGTTTCAAATTTTGATAAGACCAGCCGCGGTTATTGTACGCCCAATCATAGTTAGGATTAAGCTCAATAACTTTGTTGTAATCTAAAATAGCCGCGTCGTGCTGTTGCATATTCTGTAAACTCATACCCCTGTAAAAATATGCGTTTGTATAATTCGGATTAAGTTCAATAGCTTTGGAATAATCAGAAATAGCTTGTTCGTACTGTTTTAAATTAGCATATGCAAGCCCGCGGTTGTTGTAAGGAAAATATAATTCAGAATGATTAAGCTCAATAGATTTTGTGTAGTCAGAAATTGCCGTCCCGTACTGTTTTAAATCAGAGTAAGCAAGTCCGCGGTTGTTATATGCAAATGCATTATTCGGAATAATTTCAATAGTCTTATTGTAGTCAGAAATAGCTTGCTCGTACTGTTTTAAATAATAGTAAGCAAGTCCGCGGTTGTTATATGCAAATACATAATTCGGAAAAATTTCAATAGCTTTGGAATAATCAGAAATTGCTTGCTCGTACCGTTTTAAATTTTTGTAAGCATTGCCACGGTCGTAGTATGCAAATGCAAAATTCGGAATAATTTCAATAGTCTTGCTGTAGTCAGAAATTGCTTGCTCATACTGTTTTAAATTAGAGTAAGCATTGCCTCGGCTGTTGTATGCGTTTGCATAATCTGGATCAAGTTCAATAGCTTTGTTGTAATCAGCAATAGCTTGCTCGTACTGTTTTAAATAATAGTAAGCAAGTCCGCGGTTTTCGTATGTTTCTGCATCGTTCGGATTAATTTCAATAGCTTTGTTGTAGTCAGAAATTGCCGCGTCATACTGTTTTAAATTTTTGTAAGCATTGCCGCGGTTATTGTATGCATTTGCTAAATTCGAATTAAAAGCAAGTGCCTCGTTGTAAAGTTCAATCGCTTTTTCATAATTGCCTTTGTTGTAAAATTCGTTGCCTTCGTCAAGTTTTTGTCCGGCTAAAACTTGCCTGTCAGCTTGGCTGAATTCGGCGCGGATTTTATCTTTTTCGGCTTGAGTGGTTGCGCGGTTGTAACGTTCAATCAAATTATCAATTTTATTCAAGCCGTCTTTAATATCTTTTTCTGCAGATTGAAGTTGACTTACTGAACTTGCGCCGCCGTTTTCATCTTTGTTGCGTTGTTCGTTTTGGCGTTGAATGTAAGCCGTTATGCCTTCGCTGTCTATATTTGCTTGAAGGGTTGCAATGTGCTTGATGAGTGGAGAATTTCCCCACATCATATTTTCAGTTGTGTAATTCACATCGCCGACGATATTTAAAATACTGTTCGTGATAAGTGAAACTTCATTTTCGGTAATTGTGGAATTTTGCATACGATAATAACTGCTGACATAAACGCCCGCCTGTTCTTTTGCGTTCAATTCTGCGCGAAGGCGTGCATAATTTTTAGCCTGCGCGGCGGTTACCAATTCACTTTGAACACAATCGCCTTTGCCCGTGTAAGTTTTAACTTCAGCTTGTACAGTCGAAACAAAATTAAAATTTCCAACAGGCGGCGTAAAAATAAAACTTCCCGCCGCAACAGAAACCACTAACAATTTCTTCAAAATCTTTTTCATATTTATAACCTCCTAAAGATTTTAACCTTTGTAACCTAATTCTTTAGCCTTTGCAATATCTGACGCGGCTTTTTCTGTTTCGCCTAAATTTTTATAACACAAACTGCGCAAATAGTAAACCGTTGCAATATTTGGATTTATTTTCAATGCTGCGTTACAATCTTCAAACGCCTTTTGGACTTCCTTAAGCAAAAGATAATTTAAAGCGCGTTCAGCATAAGAGTAAGCATTGTTGGGATTTAATTCTATTGACTTTGTATAATCTTCTACAGCTTTTTGGCGTTCTTTTATATTACTGTAGACATAACCGCGCCCGCTGTAAAAATTGGCAGTGTTGGGAGAAAGTTTTATTGCAGTATTATAATCTGAAAGTGCGCGGTTATAATCTTCCAACTCATTGAAAACATTTCCGCGATTGCCGTAAGCAATGGCGTCTTTTGAATCAATTTGAATTGCCCGGCTAAAATCTTCTATGGCTTTTTGATATTCCTGCAAATGATAATAAACATTTCCGCGGTTGTTGTATGCCGGAGCATAAAACGGGTCCAGACTTATAGATTTACTCAAATTTTCAAGCGCGCCTTCATAATTTTGCAATTTTAAAAGGGTATTTCCAAGATTGCTGTAAAATGCTGCAGAATTTGAATCTAATTCAACCGCCTTTGCGAAAAATTCAGCGGCTTTTTCGATATTGCCTATATTGTCATAAGTTGAGGCAAGATTATTATAAGCAGTGGCACTCATTGGATTAAGTTCAATAGCTTTTTTTAAATTTTCAATAGCCTTATCGTACTGTTTTAAATTATCGTAAGTTGTACCCAAGTTACTATAAGCAGAACTGCTTTTTGGATTTATTTTGACTGCTTGTTCATGATCTTTAATCGCTTTATCAAACTGTTTTAAAGCCGCGTAAGTAACACCGCGATTATTGAAAGTTTCAGCGTACTTCGGATTCAATTTTATTGATTGATTGAAATTTTCAATCGCTTGTTGATAATCTTTTAAATCATAGTAAGCAGTTCCGCGGTTGTTGTAGAAAATTGAATTTTGGGGGTCAAGCTCGATAGCCTTGTTGTATTCGGCTATTGCTTTATCATGGTCGTTAAGCGCGTCATAAATGGAGCCGCGGTTATTGTATGCGTCAGCATAATTTGGATTAAGTTCAATAGCCTCGTTAAAAAGTTTTAAGGCGTCATAATGTTTGCCTTGATAGAAAAGTTTATTACCTTCGCGCAGTTTTTGAATTGCCAAAAATTCTTTATCGACGGCGGCAACTTTGTCTTTAATTTTATTTTTCTCTTGAGCAGAATTGGCTTTACTGTAGCTTATTCTTAAATCTTCAATTTGTTTATCATTTTCGGCGGCGGCTTTTTCAAATTCATCATTTTGAGTAACAATTTTAATTTTTTCGGCGTCATTATGTTTCAACCAATTTAAAATTCCGTCCGTGTCGATATTAGCTTGAAGTGTTGCCGTATAAATTACAATGGGCATACCGTCAACAGTATCAAGTTTTCGGTCATATTTGACTTCGCCGACAATATTTATAATGTTATTTGTAACAGCAGAAATTTCATTTTTAGTAAGGTTAAAATTTTCAGCGACGGAATATTGACTAAGATAAACGCCGGCTCTATCTTTTGCGAGTTGTTCTGCGCGAGCACGGGCGCGTTCTTTGGCAATTTCCGGATTTTCAAAATCACTCATAATGTATTTGCCGACGCCTTCATAAGTTTTAATTTCCGCCTGAACTGTTGAAACTAAATAAAAATTTTCAATAGGCAGCGTAAAAATAAAACTACCTGCCGCAACCGACGCCACCAATAATTTTTTCAAAATCTTTTTCATATTTATAACCTCCCAAAAATTTTTAATATTATAAAATACTCAAATTGATATAGCATTAAAAAATTTTATTGCCAAAAATTCCTTTCCTTGCCTTAAAATCAATAATGTAGTATATTTTAATTTACTTTATCGAAAGGGGAAAATTTTTCGTGAGAAAAGAAGTTTTTGCAAAATTGCTGGCGTGTTTGGCGGCAATTTTGGTTTTATTTGTGATTTTTGTACGCCCGCTGGCTGAATCAATTCGGCAGGGCTTAGACTTGCAAGGCGGTACACATGTTGTACTGGAGGCGGAAGATACTGACATTGCAAAAGTTGATGATGACGCAATGCAGCGCGTAGTTTCGATTATGGAAAAGCGCGTTAATGAACTCGGCTTGACTGAACCAATAGTACAGCGCGAGGGCGAACGCCGCGTAATTATTGAACTTGCCGGAATTAAAGACCCCGACGCGGCAATTCAAACTATTGGCAAAACTGCAATGCTTGAATTTAAAGACGAAGACGGCAACACGCTTTTAACCGGTACAGATTTAAAAGACGCGCAGGCGGCAATGAATCAGCAAAACAATCAGTGCGTTGTCAATCTGGAATTTTCTGACGAAGGCGCAAAAAAATTCGCCGACGCAACTTTGGCAAATGTAGGCAGACAAATTGCAATTCTTTTGGACGGCGAAGTTTTGACAGATCCTGTTGTACGTGAACCAATTTTGGGCGGTCGCGCAGAAATTAGCGGGCAACGTGATTTAGAAGAGGCGCAAAGATTGGCGGTTTTACTTCGTAGCGGCGCACTTCCCGTAAAAGTAAATATCATTGAAACGCGTACAGTTGGACCTTCACTCGGGCAAGATTCAAAAGATAAATCTGTTTTTGCGTTTGTAGTTGGAATTGCGGCAGTTTTACTTTTTATGTTACTTTTCTACCGCGCTTGCGGCTTTATCGCCGATTTTTCGTTAATGGCGTACACATTACTTTTATTGGCGATTTTAAAAGCACTTGACGCAACATTGACTTTGCCGGGCGTTGCAGGAATTATTTTATCAATAGGTATGGCGGTTGATGCAAACGTTTTAATTTTTGAACATTTCAAGGAAGAATTTCGGCTCGGCAAAAGTATTCGGCTTGCAATGGACAACGGCTTTAAGCGCGCCTTCACAACAATTCTTGACTCCAACACCACAACGATTATTGCGGCGTTTGTACTTTTTATGTTTGGAACGGGCAACATTCGCGGCTTTGCAATTACACTGGGATTGGGTGTTTTGCTGTCAATGTTTACGGCGATAACTTTAACTCAATATATGCTGAAACTTATGGTAAACGCAAAAGTTTTTGAAAATCCGAGCATTTACGGCGCAAACGGTTTTATGCTCTTCTACCCAAAAGAGGCTAAATAAATGTTTGACTTTGAAATTAAAATTTACAAAAAAATTTTTAAAA
>CALGGV010000218.1 GCA_937915725.1 uncultured Selenomonadales bacterium | reverse complement strand
TGTGAATCAATGGCAGATTTTGAAATTGAAGAAATTTTGCGGGCGTTGCCTGCAAAGGCTGAAGTTTACGGCACATTAACGGCGGGCGTAATTGTCGGCGCGTTAGTTTTTTCAATTATTTTGCCGATTTTAAATATGACAGATTTACTTTGAAAATCGCCGCTATATTTGGGATTAATCGTAACAGGAGAATCAAGCGGAAATATTGTAGAAATGCTCAGGCAATGTGAATCAATGGCAGATTTTGAAATTGAAGAAATTTTGCGGGCGTTGCCTGCAAAGGCTGAAGTTTACGGTACATTAACGGCGGGCGTAATTGTCGGCGCGTTAGTTTTTTCAATAATTTTGCCAATTTTAAATATGACAGATTTACTTTGAAAGGAAAATTTTAATGAAGTTAAAAATTTTTGCAAATTATGCGGTTAAAAGGGATTTCTCTATTGATATAAATTTAGCAAGCGCGTTAGCCGGTGTAAATTAAATGATTCATTTGAAAAACGTATCGAAAATTTATGAAAAAAACGGAGTAGTAGCTCTTGACAACGTGACCATTGACATTGAACGCGGCGAATTTGTTTTTATAGTTGGAACTTCCGGCAGTGGAAAATCAACGCTGATGAAACTTTTAATGCATGAAGAAATACCGACTGTTGGTGAAGTTTTTGTAGACGGGCGCGACGTTGTAAGACTTTCAAGAAAGGAAGTACCATATTTGCGGCGCGGCTTAGGAGTAATTTTTCAAGATTATCGACTTTTGGAAGATAAAACTGTTTATGAAAATGTAGCATTTGCAATGCAAGTTATTGAGGCACCGAGCAAGATTATTCAGCGTAGCGTTAATGCAGTTTTGGATATTGTAGGACTGCGCGAAAAATCAAAAAGTTTTCCGGACCAACTTTCCGGCGGTGAACAACAGCGCGTAGCAATAGCGCGGGCGATTGTCAACGATCCAAAAATTGTTATTGCAGACGAGCCGACGGGAAATTTAGACCCCGCCACAACGTGGGATATTATGGATATTTTTTTGAGAATTAACACGGCGGGTACAACAATAGTAATGGCAACGCACGATAAAGATATTGTAAATCGACTGAAAAAGCGCGTAATTGCGATTGAGAGCGGCAAAATTATTCGTGACCAAGTTAGGGGACGCTATGGAAAATGAACTTTCAAACAATCGAATATTACCTTCGTGAAGCATTTCTATCAATGATAAGAAAACGCTGGATGACTTTTGCGTCAATCGGAACAGTTGCAGTTTCGCTGTTTGTGCTTGGCGTGTTTTTAATTTTGGTAATGAATATGACGAAAATGGCGGCGTCTTTAGAAAGTCAAGTTCAAATTTCGGCGTATTTAATCGACGGCTTGACGCCGGAAAATCGAAAAGAAATTGAGCGAATGACAAAAGATTTAGCAAGCGTTACAAAAATTGAATACGTGACAAAAGAACAAGCACTGCAAATTTTAAAGTCAAGACTCGGCGACCAGAAAAAAATTTTAGACGCACTGGGCGATTCTAATCCCCTGCCAAATTATTTTTTGGTAACTGTAAAAACTGCGCAAGACGTTAAAAAAACTGCGGCGGCAATAGCTGATTTATACGGCGTAGAGGAAGTAAAATATGGACAAGACGTGGCGGCGAATTTGTTTGATTTAACGCATCTTGTAAGAGTTTTTGGCATTGCTTTAATGGTTATTTTGGCTATTGCAACAATTTTCATAATTTCAAATACAATTCGGCTAACAGTATTTGCGCGGCGAAAAGAAATTGCTATAATGAAATACGTCGGGGCGACAGATTCATTTATACGTTGGCCTTTCGTACTTGAGGGGATTTTATTGGGATTTATCGGCGGCGGGATTAGCGCAATAATTTTAAGAAGTTTTTATTCGGCAATGGTAAAAAAAATTTACGCCACGCTTGCATTTTTGCCGCTGATTGAACAATATCCTTTTATAAATTATTTAACATTTGGGCTGATAATTTCGGGAATGCTGATAGGAATTTTGGGCAGTACTGTTTCACTTAAAAAATTTTTGGAAGTATAAATAAAGACTAAGGGATAAAGTATAAAGACTAGGGGCTGTTGAAAAAAGCCGCAAAAAATCAATCTAACGGGGCTTTTCTTTGATTTTAATATAAAAGTACCCTTGAGCTTAGAAAGGCGCGCCTACGTGGCTCTCAGACGCATTTATGAGCTTAT
>CALGGV010000217.1 GCA_937915725.1 uncultured Selenomonadales bacterium | reverse complement strand
TTTTTAAATGATGTAACGTATATGCAAATTTTTCCTGTTTCTCCTGTTTCTCCTGTTTTATTTGAAAGAAATGTTGATTTAACGCCATTTAAAAGAAAAAAAAACACAGGAAATTTTTAAAAATTTTTCCTGCCAAAAAAAAATTTTTCCTGTTTCTCCTGTGTTTTTTCCTGTGTAAAAAAAAAGAAATGTTGATTTAACGCCATTTAAGCAAAAAAAAAGAAAACAGGAAATTTTAAAAAAATCTGCCGAAAATAAAATTTTTCCTGTTTACTGATTTTTTCCTGTTTTGCTACTCAAAATTTAAATTTCCCTGTGTTGTTTTATCTTTTAAACTAATTCCGAAAAATACAGCGGTACATTTTTGTCCTGCGCGAGGATTATAGATAATATCTTTGTTTTTTTGTACCATATCTATTAATTGTTTGTCTAAAAATCTGCGTGCTTGTGGATATTCTCTTTTCAATGCGGCTAAAAAGTCTTTTCTTGTAACAGATTGATTCTCGCCAAATTCGCAATTATCATCAATAAAATTAGCAACGAAGTCATTATTTTCAATATATTCTTCCCGTGTCTTTTGCATTGCGTCTGACATAATCAAGCCGCTATTTTGCCACTTTAAACATTCATCAAGCAATAAATTTAAAATGCCGCTCAATTCATCAGCAAGGCGCAATTCTTCTTTTAAATGTATGTTTGCTTTTTCGCCGGTAAATGTTTGGTCGAAAATTACGGGAACGAAACGCCGAAAAAATCCTACATCGTGAGCATTTTCAACTTTGATAAAATGCTGTCCAGACAACAACATTTTGAATGAAGGATCAAAAATAATGGGCGATTGATACATAGGGCGGGCAGTGATTTTATCGCCGCCGGATAACGATTTAAATGTAGCTAAATCAAATTCTCTACCGGCGGGAATTTCCGGCGCGTATGCAAAACGTACACCGCATAATTTAGCAATTTCCGGCGACGCCGCGTTTGCATTTTTGGAAAATCGCTGTCTTAAAATAACTTCAACATCAAAGGTCGTAGCGTAGTCATTTAACAAATAATGGATAGTTTCAAAAAGAGTGCCTTTGCCGTTGCCGCCTTCTCCAATTACAAAAAGTGCTTTTTCTTCGTTTACTTTACCTGTCAAGCAATACCCCAAGAATCTTAATACAGCGGCGCGGGTTTGGTCGTCTGGAATAATTTCTTGCATAAATTGATTAAATACAGGGCAATTAGCACGAGGATTAAAAACTGCATTGCATTGTTTAGTTAAAAGCAATTCCGGCGCGGCGTCGTAAAGTCTGCCTGTTTCGAGGTCGAGGACGCCATTTTTGACATTTAAAAGCATAGGATTTTTATCTAGGTCGGATTGTCGTATTACAATTTCTTTACGCCCTTTTGCCTGTTCTATTGCGGCGTTTTGGTTTTTGGTCTTTTTGATATTAGAAATTAACTTTTCGCCAAATGCAATTTTTTGAAGGTCTACAACTTTATCCGGCTCTGCGTTCTCAATACTACCGTCGGGCTTGTGAATCATTTTAGGAGGACGCTCTCTATTTTTGTCTATCAGTTCAACCAATTCTTCAAAAAAAGGTCGGAGTGCTGAATTTTTGCTTGTAGTAAACTTCCAAACGCCATTTTCAAAAATTCCCCAAGTATCAGTATCGAAGTTATAACGGAAATATTTTCCCTTAAAAATGATAATACGGCTTGCGTTATCATAATCACTGATAGGAAGATAAAAAATTTGGTTTACGAGTTTTTTATATTTGTTGGCTTTATCTTTAGCCGCTTTTTCGTTTTGTTGTTTAGCTTTTTGGGCTTGCTCTTCTTCTATCTGCTTTTCAATCTTTTCAAATTCTTCTTCTGATTCTGCGTCTATTCTGTCAAATTCACTGTTTAAAGCGTCATTACCGCCATTTTTCAAAATAGAGTTTGCGTCGACTTTTGCCATAAATAATTTCGCTCCTTGCTACTGAAAAGTTTTGTTATTGTTGGATAACCTAATGCGTTTAACTGTTTGCGGTGCTTTTCGGCGTTAAATCTTCCTGCGTCGTCATCATCAAATAAAAAGATAATGCGGGGCTTGATTCCATAATAGCGGCAACCTTGATATAATGATTTAATCCAACTGGTAGACGCCGCGCCGCCGGTTGCAATATAGGCACAATTTTTAATATGAGATGCCGGAATTATTTCGCCGGTTTCAAGGTCTGTTGCTGATTCAACGCCGAAAATTTCCAT
>CALGGV010000216.1 GCA_937915725.1 uncultured Selenomonadales bacterium | reverse complement strand
ATGTAGCACAGTTTGGTAGCGCGCATCGTTCGGGACGATGAGGTCGCAGGTTCAAGTCCTGTCATCCCGACCATAATTTTGGAATTTACAGCCTCTTCGGAGGCTTTTTTTGGTACTAGAATTATTTTTTGGAGTTGAGCCGCTTGAAAAAAATTTTAATTGCCACTATGGTTATTTTTCTTGGCGCGGGATATTTTATTGGAAATTATTTTGTAAATTTTGCGCTAAAAAGAGAAAATAATCAACCGCCACAAGCAACCGCAAATATCGCAGACCCGGATTTAAAACCGCCTGCGCGACCGAATTTTGAAAGTGAAATTTGGACGATTGAAACTGCAGATAATTTAAAGCAATACGCCACATATTTTTTGCCGAAAAACGAAAGTCACAAATGGGCAATTTTAGTTCACGGCTACGGCAGAGACCAAACTTACGCCTTTGACTACGCAGAAGAATATTTAAAGCACGGCTATAACGTTTTAACGCCGGATTTACGCGCAAGCGGTACAAGCGAAGGGATTTATTTGACAATGGGAACTTTTGAAAGTCAAGATATTGTAATTTGGTGTGAAAAAATCGTCGAACATGACGCGCAGGCAAAAATTATTCTGCACGGCGTCTCAATGGGCGCGGCAACTGTTTTAATGGCGTCCGCGCTTAATCCTCAAAATGTGGTTGCCGTTGTCGAAGATTGCGGCTACACTTCAGCTTATGAAATGTTTTCCGCACAAATGCAAAAAATTTTTGGCTTGCCGGAATTTCCAATTATGAATTTTGTTGACGTTGTAAGCAAAATTAAGACCGGAAGTTCAGTTTCTGACGCTGCGCCAATTAACAGCGTTGCAAATTCAAAAATTCCAACTCTTTTTATTCACGGTAACGCAGATAAACTCGTTCCATTTGAAATGCTGAACCAACTTTACAACGCCTCAAACGCGCCCGTTAAAGAAAAATTTGTTGTCGAAGGCGCAGGGCACGCCGATTCAAAAATAATAGACCCGCCAAAATATTTTGAACGAGTCTTTAATTTCATTGATAAATATTCAGATTAAAATTATTTTGGATTTTTCTTCATTCGCAATGAATTAAAGAAAATAAGCAAAAATGTAAGTACAACGCCCGCAACTGCGATTGACGGCGAAAATTTTATTGGCGAAGTTTCCAACGCCATCATTAAAGCCGGAACAACCAACAGCAACATTGATAAATAAGAAATGACGCGGTTAAATTTGATTAATTTTCTGGCGTAAAGTGCAACTTCCCGCAATGTAAAAAATTTATACAGTGAAGGTATTTCAAAATCCGGTTTAACGTCACTATCTTCACTTAGCGGAGACATTGCGCCATCTTTGTAAATTACCGAAACATCAGCCGCAAACATTGCCGGTAAATCGTGAAATTCATTGCCAATCATTGCCACATTTTGTTTTTTGGCACGCAAAATTTGAACTTCCCGCGCCTTAGCGTCCGGCGCAAGGTCTGTTCTTACTGTGTCAACTTTAATTTCTTTTGCGAAATTGCTTGCCGTGCGTTTATTGGCGGCGGTTAAAAGTACAGGCTCCAAATTATTATTTTTCAAAATTGAAATGAAACTTTTGCACTCGGGATTAATTTCATCTTTTAAGGCAACAATCCCGCGTGCAATTTTTCCTAAACTTACAACAAGCGGCGTTTTGCCATGAACTGCAAGCTGGTCAATTTTCGTCAAAAGTAAATTGTTAATTGAAACGCCTTGATCTTGAATCCATTGCGGGCTGCCAATTCTGACAGGTTTTTTTTCAAGAAGTGCCTCTGCGCCGCAACTGGGAAATTCTTGAAACGCGCTGACTTTCATAATTTTTAAGCCGCGTCCAAGCGCAGTTTTATAAATTAATTTGCCAAATGAATGTTCAGAATATTGTTCAACGGACGCCGCGTAGGAAAGTAATTCATTTTGAGTCATACCGTCGGGGAATAAATCAGTTACAAAATATTCGCCGTTCGTCAAAAATCTGTTCATCGGCATTGCCACTGTATCAACTTCAACAAGTTTTACAAGCGCGTTTTTATTGTTTACTGTTATTTCGCTGTTTGAAAGTACGCCCTTAGCAAATTGAAGTACCAAAACTTCTGACAGCCACAAACACAGCGGAAATAGTGCTATAAAAATTGATGCTCCCGTTAAAATTGCAATTTCCTCGCCGCGCAAAAAAAATGTGTATACCGAAAAAATACTGGTTATAAGCACGTCGAGCAAAAAAATTAATTTTATTTTCATTCAATACCACCTGTTCAAAGATTTTATAAAACTGCAAATTATTATAGCATTTAGCACAAATTTTTCAAATAATATAGTTGACAATTTCGGCGCGTTTAAGTATAATTCTTTTCGTAAAGTTTCTCGGTAGCTCAGTAGGTAGAGCACCTGACTGTTAATCAGGGAGTCACTGGTTCGAGTCCAGTCCGGGGAGCCATTTTTTTTTGAAAATATTCAAGGGCGCGGGGATCGTGCCCTTTTTTCGGTTGGTGAAAAAATGATTGACTCAAGAATAAAATCAGTTTTAAATTTCGTGGAAAAAAATAGCCGCGTTGCTGACATTGGCACAGATCACGGCTATTTGGCTATTGAACTTGTGAAAAGCGGGCGGGCGTCGTTCGTTGTGGCAAGTGATAAAAATTCCGGTCCGCTTGACGCCGCAAAAAAAAATATTGCCGCCGCCGGTTTAAACGATTTTATCGAAGTAAGATTAGGAGACGGCTTAAAAGTCCTGAGCGAAGGCGAAGTTGATACAATTTGTGTTGCAGGAATGGGCGGCGCGTTGATTGTGGAAATTTTGAACAATTCGCCGCAAATTACAAATTCTGCCGAAAAATTAATTTTGCAACCAATGAACGCCCTTGAAAAATTGCAGGCGTGGCTAGAAAATAACGGCTGGTACATTGCAGATATTGATTTAGCTGAAGTCGGAGGGATAATTTACGAAATAATCAGCGCGGTAAAAACACCTGAGCGAGTTTCTGCCGTTACAAAAAAAGAAAGTTCGCCGTTACTAAAAAAATTTACCGCACAAAAAATTTCAAAATTGCAACGAGTGCTGGAGGAAATGTCAAAAAGCCCCGCCGCCGTTGCCTCCCCAAAATTTTCTCAAATTCAAGCCGAAATTGAATCACTAAAACAAAAATAAATTGCAAGCGTGCCAATTTCGACGCTTATTTTTATTTCAGAATTTTTAAGGCGGTTACTTACGGCATTAGGGAAATTTTGTTTAAGCGTGGCGTTGTCAAGTTCCCAATGAAGATTTTTAGTAGTGACGCCCGCGCAAATTTCAGTTATCGGCAAAAGTGAAACTGCAACCGGTTTTTCAAAAAATTTAACCGTGACAGTTTCGCCGCCTTTGACAAAAAAAATAATTTCCCGTTCGTCAGCAAGAAAATTTCTAACTTTGGAATTGGCGCAAGTAAAAACATTGCTGAATAAATGGTCGAATCTGCCGCCAAAAATTCCCGTGATAATCGCAGAATTTTTTTCCGGCAAAAGTTCAAGTGCAAGTTGAGTGTCGGTAAAATCTTTTTCGACGGGATGACGTTCAATCGGAATTTTATTTTCAACCGCCCAATTAAGCGCGTTTTTTTCTGCGCTGTCAAAATCGCCAATTAAAATTTTCGGCAAAATGTTACACGCCTTGCAAATTTCAATTCCTCTATCGACGGCAAAAATTTTCCTGCCCTGCGCGACGGCTTTAAAAAAATTTTCACCAGGAAGTCTTCCGCCCGCAACCAATAAATTTTTACTGCCAAAAATTGCGGGCGTATATAAAATTTCACATTGCGGCAATTTCAAAATTTCCACCTCATTTACAAAATTTTTAAGATTCTCTGAAAAGTATTAAGAAAAAATTTTTACAGAAAATAAAATTACAGAAACACTTAGCAAGTTGCTTTTAATAAAAGTTTTAACACCCGACGCCGTCTTAGTTTTTGCTTGTAAACTTTAAGTCACTGCAACAGAAATTAAACGCGGCTCCAACTCTAATCTACTTTTACTTAAACGCGAAAAACCTGACGGCGAGAGATTCTTTCTTTGCTTGCAAATGCGATGAGTAAGAGCATTTGCTGTTTCTTTCTTCTAAAGAAAGAAATGCCGACTTGTTAAAAAAATTTTTAAATGCAAAAATTGCGGGCGCGTACAAAATTTCCATTTCGTTTACAATTTTGATAGTTTTGGCTATAATATCACAAAAAATTTGAAAGCGGAGGATTTAGTGGACGATTATACTTGGAAAAAAAGAATAAGGGCGCGTAAAAGGCGCGTTAGATACGAAAGACTTTTTGCTTTACTTTTGCTGATATTTGGGATAAGTTATGGAATTTGGAATTTTATCAGCCGTACAAAAACTCCGGTTTACGCAATGAATAAAATTTCTGAATCGATAACAAACGGCGACCTTGAAACTTTTAATAAACACGTGGATTTAATGGCGGTTACAATGGCGGCTTATGACGATTTAACCGGCGATATGTTCAAAAATGACGAACAACTTTCAATGAGTGATCGCTTGCTTTTTGAAAATTTTTATGTGCTGATTCGCCCGCAAATGTGTCAAGGCGCAGTTCAAGTTTTAAATACAAAAATTCAAACGGGAAATTGGACACTGCCGGAAGAAATTTTAAAAGGGCGTCAACTCGGAATAGATTTTGATTTATTGCTTGAAAGAAGTTTAATTCGCCACACAATCATTACCGGCGTTGAAAATATCGAAAATCACGGCGAAAAGGCAACCGCTGATATAAATATTTTGGAAGAAAATTCTCAAACGCCGTTCACTTTGAAAGTTACACTGGAAAATTTCAGCAATGTAGGCTTGACAATGGGCAGTGAATACTTTGAACTTTTCGGCGAAAGTTGGAATTTCCCCGGCTTAAATTTTTCCCTTGATGATAATCCTTGGAAATTGGTTAGCGTCGATAATTATAAAGAATATCTTGAAACAGTGACGCCGATTTTACAAAAGGATATTGAATCCTACATTGACTCAACCGCCGAAATTGTTGACAATTATAATTATCTTTTTGCGATTGAACAAGATAATTTTATTGCAATGCAAAAAACTTCCGGCGGAGTTATGAGTTACACTCAACGTGAAAGAATCGCTGACTACATTCACAATACAATAATTCCAACTTTGCAAGATCGTCAAGCTGAACTTAATCAAATAGAAATTCCCAACGGCGCAAAATATTTAGCAAGCCTTCGCTCAGAATCCACAGAAACTACAATTAAAGCGTGGCAATTTTACGCGCAGGGAATGCTTGAAAATGACTCCGTTGCATTTGAAACGGCTGAAAGTATCCATAAGCAAGAATTAATAATCGACCAAAGAATAGAAGAAATTATAAAAAGTTCGGCAGTCTCCAGAATTTTGCCGGATTTGCCTTGACAAATTAAAAACCGCTCCTTTCGAGCGGCTTTTTTGTTTTTGCAATGGATTTTAAAAACGGCGTCTTTCTCCGTCCATTAACATTTGAGTAATTTGTGCGGCTTGCGCAGGTTCCATTCTTGCCAAAATTTGTCCGGCATTACTTTCGTCCATTTTTTGCAAAATCAAAACAACTGTATCTAAATTCACGCTGTCAAGGGCTTTAGCCGCCTCTTCCGGTTTCATATTGTCATAGATTCTGGCAAGTTTTGAAATACGTTTTTTTTCGGCTGCCTCACGCGCCGCCGCCTGTGCCTCTAAATCTTTTTGAGAAACTTTAACTTCTTTTGATTTTTTTGGTTCTTCGGTTTTTTGCTCCGGTTTATTTGCTACGTTCACTACCTCCGGCTGTGGTTCAGGTTCGGGCTCCGGTTCCGGCTCCGGCCAAATGACGCCTTCCGGTACTGCAAAATATTCAAATATTCCGCCGTAACCTACAACCGGCAATTTGTACAAGCCGACTTTTTCATTTGCCCACTGAACTTTTTCATCAATCTGCGCACGGTCTAAATATCCAAAATGTACCGCCGCAAATAAGCCGCCGCCTGCCAATATCAATAATACCAATAATACCAAAAAAAAGTTGCGTATTCGCTTAAAAATACTTTTTTTCTTAGCCATAACGCCCCGCCTTTCTACTTAACATAAAAATCTAAAACGCGACCGACGTAATTTTGAGTTTCGCTGTAGGGAGGAACGCCGCCATATTTTTGAACTGCGCCCGGTCCGGCGTTGTAAGCGGCTATAGCTTGTTGGAGGTTGCCTTGAAATTTATCCAGCATTTGGCGCAGATAATGTGCGCCGCCTTCGATATTTTCTTTTTCGTCGTAAGGATCAACGCCGAGATTGTCAGCAGTTTCCGGCATAAGTTGCATTACGCCAATAGCTCCAACGGCTGAACGCGCATCTTGATTTAAATTCGATTCAGCAGTTGCAACCGCTTTTACAAGTTCAGAATCGACGCCGAATTTTCTTGCCGCGCTTAAAATCATTTGCTCAGTTGACATTTGGGAAATATTTTCAAAATCTTTTTTTGCAGCGCGTAAATCAGCAAAGGGCGCGTCCAAAAGATTTTCTTCAGGCAAATTTTCTTCAGAAATTTTTTCAGCGAAAGTTTCAACTTTAGAATTTAAAGCGGCTGAAACTTTTTCAACATTTGAATTTAAAGCAGCAGAAACTTTTTCAATATTTGCCGCGACGTTTTCAGTCACGGGCGGAAGTTGATTTTCTGCCAAAAATTCTTCGATAGGTTTAATATTTTGGATTTTGTCGGCTTGTTTCGCCATTTCCTTTTCTAAGGTTGTTTGAAAATTATTAGCGGTAGTTCCAAATTTTTTTTCAATTTCCTTAATTTGTTGTTGAATTTCGGTTATACGATTCAACGCGGCTATTTTTTCAATTCCTTCTATCCTGAACATTCAAAAATTCTCCCTTCGTTGTAACTAATTGCTAATTCTGCCGCCGCAAAATTTTTCCTGCAAAAATTTTTTAAATCAAAAGAAACCGGATATAATTCCAAATAAAAACGAAATTACATCAAAAATAATTCCAATAAGCGGCGTTTCAATCCACAATACCGCAAAAACTATAATCACTGTGCAGATTTTGCCCATATAATCATCTTTGGAAGTAAATAAAACGGCAAGTACGAAGAAAACCAACAACGCCATAAAATTTCCTCCTTATTTTTGCCGAATGTGAAGTTGCGTCCCCAATTCGTCAAGGAATTTTTGTTCTTCTGCAAGTAATTCAGCTTTATACTCGCGCAGGCGTTTTTCTTTAAGTTGTTCGATACTTTTTAGGTAAGTGATAAGTTCCATTAGCTTTTTTAATTTTTGCTGGCGTTCTTGCATAGTTTTTAAAATTAATTGCTGTTGTTGTTCAATTTGTTCACGTTTCCAGTTGAAAAAATTATTGTAAGTCACAATAACGCCGACCGTGACTGTTTTACCTTCGCTTGTCATTTCGGCGTATTCTTGCTGAACTTCCTTTAATTCTTGCAAGAGTTCCTGTAAGCGGGCGCGGTGTTCCTCAAGCCTGCGCGAAACTTCAGCAAACGCCATTTCGGCATCATCTTTTTTTCTGCGCGTAACTTTTAAAAGCGTTTCGAGTTGAAATTTAAATTTTTTCATTGTTAAAATTCCATACGCCAACATTTGGCACAATATCAAAACGGCGGCTGATAGTAGAAATTGCCGGGCGAATAATAATTTCAGCAGTGTAATTTATCAAGGCGCGGCGCAAATGTCCGCCAATACATTGCAAATTTTTATTTTCGTCAAGGTAAGAAAACATTGCGTGCGCGTGTAAATTTATTTTTTCGGCGTCGCTTGTGATATTTCCCATAAGCGAAATTATTTCAAACATTCCGGAAAAATTTTTTACAATAAAATCATTTTCCGCCGGTACGAATGCTGATAAAGTAATTTCACTGCAAGCTCCGATTCCTTGAAAGTGTCCGCCAAAAATTTTTTCCTGTTGACAAGTTTTAACTATCGAAGTTAATAATTCTTCGTTGGGGTCGACGCGCAAATATATTTCGCCGTTCAAAATTTTATATTCCATTAAAATTTCTCCTTTATGAATGGATATTAAAATTTCATAAGCGTCACATTTTTTTATATTTTAACATTTATTTTTTGTCCGTCAAATATAGAAAGGTTGCAACACGCTGCCAATCACGGCAATTCCAAGTGGAATACAGGAGCGCACGCTCATAACATAAAACGGTAAATCAAACGAATTATTTTTTTCTGCAATTTGTTGACGAGTAAAAAAATTTAAAACGCTCATCACGAACTGCACTGCGGTCTTCGGTGTCGTAAACTTTTTCAAAAACGGCGAAAGTTTTAGCTGTCAGCGGATTAGTTTTGCCGAAAGACGACATATTTGTAAGTAAATCGTAAATCCAAATTTTTTTATGTTATCATAATCAGAAATTTCGCGCTTGAAAAAATAAAACTTTAGTCTTGATGTCTGCACGTAAAAAATCCCAGTCGGAAATCTCAAAAAATATGAAGGTGACATTTGTGCGACTTGTTCAGTAGTGAAAAGCTACTGCGCTTTGATTATCCGAAGGG
>CALGGV010000215.1 GCA_937915725.1 uncultured Selenomonadales bacterium | reverse complement strand
AAGCGAATTATCGCGCCCGTCAATAAATTTCACGATAAAATTATTTTTATATTCGTCCAGTTCGCCGGAATGTTCATAAATGTTAAAATCTTGACTGACAGTTTGAATTTTTTTGCGAATACCGCTTTTAGTTTTGCAGTCAAAATGAATTGTGGCAGTCGGCGGCTTGTTTGGCGCAAAGTTCAATTTTTCAAGATAAATATAACCTGAACTTGCAGTTGTTCCGCTTGTTTTAATTCCCGTCACGTTAATTTCTTTGACAAGTTTTTTGTTGTAAGCGTCTATTGCGTCAAGGCGATAAATCAAGTTGTAAAATTCCCTGTGCGTCGCAGAATACCTCAAAGTTAAAATCGGCTTAAATTCTCTCAAACTTTCTTTAGTTTTTGCGCCTTCGACTGACTGCGGCTCGTCAATTATCAAAATTGGATTAGTTTTTGCAATAACGTCAATCGGGCGGCGGCTCCGAAATTCATCAAGCTCCATTCTGATTCTGCGTGAAGTTTCACTGCGCGAGTTAAACGCCTGCGAATTTATAATCATTGCGTTTATTTCTTTATCTTCGGCGAAATGTTCAATTTCTGTAAGCTGCGCCGAATTGTAAATAAAAAATTTTATTTTCTTGCCATATTCTTCAGCAAAATGAGATTCTGTGACTTGAAAAGTTTTGTAGACGCCCTCACGAATTGCAATGCTCGGCACAACGATTATAAATTTGCTCCAGCCAAAATTTCTGTTGAGTTCATACATAGTTTTTATATAGGTGTAAGTTTTGCCAACGCCCGTTTCCATTTCGATTGTTAAATTTATTCCGCCGTCGGTTTTTTCAAGTTTTTCAGATTGTACAAGATTATTTTTGCGCTGAACTTTTTGCAGATTTTCCAAAATTTCTTCGTCCCTTAAAGTGATTTTGGAATTTGCCGCGCCCAAATAATTTTCCACCAAAAATTCTGATTGCCTGCTTTTGTTCATTCCCGAATCAATAAAATAATTTTGCACTGCTGAGGATTGCCCTGCAAAAACTTCAACCACTGACTGTGCCGCGTCTGCTTGAAACTTTTGATATTTGAATTGCAGTTTCATTTCATTCGCTCCAATTTTCAACTTGTAAATTCGGTACGCGCTCAAATTCTCTTACATTGTTTGTAACCAGTTTTAAATCTTGTGAGAGTGCGTGCGCCGCAATTAACATATCCATTGTACCGATAACTTTGCCTTGACTTTCCAAATAAGCGCAAATTTTGCCGTATTCTACAGTAGCCGCCGCGTCAAATGGAAGAATTGTTACACAAACCAAAAACGTTATTAAAGAATCCAAATTTTTTTCTTTGTGAATGCTTTTTTGATAGCCGTGTTCCAATTCTGCCAAAGTGATTGTAGAAATGCACAACTCGTCGCCGTTGCCCAAATGCTCATTAACTTTTTGCGAAACGATCGCAGGTTTATTTTTCATTACTTCGCCTCACGACCATTCGGGAAAAAATCATCGGTAAAACCGTTAATCGCCTCTTCAAAAAGATTCATCCTGTCATTTTTGGGAACCAAAACAAGCATACTCCCAATACGACGAATTAAAACTTCATCATTTTTTAAATTAAAATCTTTTGGCAAGCGGACTAACTGCTCCTCGCCAATTTTAATTACTTCTGCCTTTTCCATAAAAATTACCTCCTCAAATAACTTTGAATTTTGCATTTGGCGCGTAGAGTTTAAAAATTTCGCCTGCGTTAATTTTATCGGAGTCGCTTTTAAAGCAAGCGTCTATAAAAACTGCGCGGAGCGGATTTTTCTGTGCCATAAATTTTACAACTTCAAGTGAAATATTTTTATCGAAACAGGCAACCAAAAAATTTTCCGCGTAGCTGTGAACTGTTGCGCCTTCAAATGTTTCTTGCGCGTGATTCAAATGCAACTCCACGCCCCAATTTATCAAGCACTCAAAAAGTAAATCAAGCGCGTTTCTGTCTGCCTTTATGTTGTCTGCAAAATCTTTCAGCATTTCTTGCGTTAGCTCCGCAGGACTTACAGAAAAATTTTTAAAGTTCGTTTCGTCAATTTTCAAAACGCGAAAACCTACATCTAAATCGCCGGTTATCAAGGGCGATTCTGATTTTATTTTTTCACCGGCGCGCCGTATTCGCTCCTTGCCAATTTCGCAAATATTTTTGTAACCTGCCTTGTAAGCCTCTGATTTTGCAGCGCATTTTTCCGGCAACTGTACCATTATAAATCTTCGCCGCCCGCCGTCTTCCGCATTCAACGCAAGCACCGCGTGCGCCGTCGTTGCACTCCCACTAAAAAAATCTAAAACTATTGATTCTTTATCCGCATAAAGTTCCAAACAACGTTTAATTAATTCAACCGGCTTGGGATATGTGAAAATTGATTTATCGTCAAAAAGTTCCTTTAAAAATTTTGTGGCGTCTTGAGAGTGTCCAACTTCTTCATATTTCCAAATTGTCATTGGTGTCATACCTTGTTTGACTTCTGATAAAAATCTTTTAACGGACGGTACATTATTTCCATCTTCGCCAAAATAAACGCGGTTATCTGTAACTAATTCTTCAAAACGTTCTTTAGTAACGCGCCAACATCTTCCCGACGGCGGCAAAACTTTTCTACCACTTGGAGTTGTAATTTCATAAACTTGTTTTTCAACAATCGGACCAACTGAAAAATCGCCAGACTTCCAAACGCCGCGTGGGTCGTTGTCTGGGTTTTTGTATCTGTCATTTGCAGTTACATTTCGTGGCAAGCCGTTACAAATTAAATTTTGCAAATTTTTAGCATAACACAAAATATAATCGTGGCTTGTAGAAAAATGTTTTTTCAGATTAACGGGCGCGTAAGCTCGCTCCCAAATTATCTGCGCGACAAAATTTTTTTCGCCAAAAACTTCGTCACAGATTTTTTTCAAGTTGGCTTGTTCGTTGTCGTCGATAGAAATAAAAATAACGCCGTCATCAGTCAGCAAATTTCTGGCAAGGAGGAGGCGTGAATAAATCATAGAGCACCAATCGCTGTGAAAGCGTGGATTAGATTCGGTATTTTCGACAAAATTTTTATTGCCGTCGTCGTCAAAAAGTTTGGTTTCGGCGGCGTATTCTTCGGCGTCTGTAACAAATTTATCGTGATAAATAAAGTCGTTGCCGGTGTTATAAGGCGGGTCGATATAAATCATTTTGATTTTGTGAAGGTAAGATTGTTGCAAAAGTTTCAAAACTTCGAGGTTGTCGCCTTCAATGTAAAGATTTTCGGTAGTGTCAAAATTTTTGGATTCAACGACGCAGGGGCGCAAAGTTTTATTAATTTTTCTGTAAGCGTCAGCGCGGGCGGCGTTTTTGCCCACCCAATTAAAAGTGTAACTTTCCGGCGCGTCAGAAATTTCTTCAGACAAAATTTCTTTCAATTTGTCGAAGTCAACGGCTTTTTTTATTGTGCCGTCAAAATTTTTTTCCGTGATAACTTCAGGGAAAATTTTTTCAATAAGTGAAATTTTAGTTTCCATTGTAACCTCAAACTTTCAAATTATTTTTAAGCAGTACTCCAAAAAATCTGCTGAATCAAATTCAAAAAAATTATTACGATTCAAATTTAAATTACTGTGAACAAAGGCGAAGTCTGCAAAATTCAACATTGGAATATCTATGTAACTGTCGCCGGCGGCAAAAATTTTCACGGGTTTAAATATTTCTTTCAGCTTTAAAAGTGCCGCGCCTTTATTCAGTTTTGGTGGAAATAAATAAATTTTTCTGCCGAAATATTCAACAGCTAAATTTGTACCGCCTTGAATTTCTTCAGCAATTTTTTTTATATCAGCGTCATTACCGCCTTTCAAAAATAAAAAACAGCCGTCAACAATTCGGCAAATGGTAAAATTTTTGTCCTGCGATAAAATTTTTAGTTGCCGTTGTAATTCATTTTCGTAAGGGCGAATATTTTTATAAAAATCCTGTTTCCATTTTAAATCAATATTGCCGTTTTGTAAAAGATTAGCTCCATTTGAAACAACCGCAAAATTGGGCGTCGTACCTTCAATCCAATTAATCCTGTTGTACTGTTCGATTGAACGAGTTGTAACGGGAATAAACAAAATTTTTTCGGCAATTTTTTTCAAAAGTTTAACTGCGCGCGCAGAAATAAAACTTTGTTCATTGCCGTTGTAAATTTCAATGCAAATATCGCCGTCAATTTTATTTTTGTAAGAATGAATCAAAGTATTATCCAAATCACAGGCAAATAAAATTTTTTTCATAAGTCATTCAAACTGCGTACCAAAATTTTTTCCGGAATTCTTCGCAGTAATACTCAATTGCTAATTTCCTTATCATTATTTGACGGCGGAGTATTCAAGTCTTTGTATTCGTTAAAAGAAATATCAAACCAAATATCGCAAGTGCCATTTTAATACTTCTACGGCGTTACCGGTAAAGTTAAAGATTCACTTTCGCAAGATAGAATAACTTTTCGATAATCTTTGCCACTTCCTAAAAGATAACTTGCTATTAAATTAGCCCTTTCCCAAATAGTACTTGCTTTCATTGGCATCACCCCCGCTTTGATTTCGGACGTTAAAAGTATTTCCTGAAATTGTAAAGCCGTTGTTATTATTGTTGTTCATAGTTGAATTAGAATTATTTAATAGCGATAGGTAAGGCTTTGAGGTTATCTCTGCCTTTTCCCCCACTCCACACCGTACGCGAAAGTTTCCCTTCATACGGCGTTCCATCTTTGTCAACTAATTTCTATCTAATCAATCTAACTTAAAATTTCATTTCCAGCTAATTCGCTGTAGATGTCATTTTGAGCCATAAGGTTTCGCCTCCTTTCGGGGCGTCCTTTTTGTCTTGCTCGAATCCTTATTCGATTGATTGATTTATTTAGTTGTCAAAGACTTGAGCCCATTCCTCCATTTCCATTACAGAAATTTCTTAGGTTCGAGCTCTACTTTTCAGCGCGGATTAAGCGGCTTATTTTCTTCGCCCGCAAATTGTTTCCAACTCCGCGCCTTTCCTTGTTCCAATTACCCTATCTGTACATTTAGCCTTAGGTTTCAACTTTGAGCCTGCAAGCTTGATAATGCCTGTAACATTATAAGGTTTTTCATAACGTTCATTTTTACTCAACCTCACTTGCGCCGCTATTAGCGGTGAATACATTTCTGCATTCTAGGCGTCTAGACCCGTACATTCGCTGATTCGTCAGTTGCGCCTCAATGGAATTTGAAATTTTAGGCGGGCACTCGGCAAAATAATTTTTTTACAATATCAAAGCCGCCAATTTTTGCAAATTATACAGTCTAATTAATAGACAAAAAATAAAAAGGGCAGGAAAAAATCTCTGCCCTTTTATAATTCTGTACTTCAGAAAAAATTTTTTTAAGTATCAATAATTTGTTTGCTCTTTGATAAAATTTCCATTTTCTAATTCGGTAAACGCCTCAATTATTTGCTGTTTGGTATTCATAACTATTGGATCGAGCCACGCCACATTTTCTGATAATTTTATTGAATTCATAAACAAAATTTCAATCGGCGAATTTTCCGCCTCAATCGTTACAGTATCGCCATCGCCTAACTTTGCCGCAGTTTTTGCCGCAACTTTTTTACCTGAAACAATCGCCGCGCCTTCCAATGTGAAAACCATAACCGAGCGATTTTTACCTTCACAATCCAAAGAAATTTTTGCGCCCGCATCAAGATGAATATCGTAATAATCCAGCGGCAAATATTTTCCTTCTATACCGTGATAATTTTTATAATCGCCGGTAAGCAGTCTAATTTTGCCGCCTTCAAATGGAATTTCCTGAATTTCTGAATTTAAAATACCGTGATAAAAAGGCGCGGCAGTCAATTTATCTTTCGCCGGAAGATTTAGCCAAAGTTGCACGCCCAACATTCTTTCTGCAGGTTGCGGCATTTCTGAATGAAACGCGCCGGAGCCCGCCGTCAACCATTGCGCCTCGCCGTCGTGAATTGTTGCCTTTGTGCCGAGATGATCTTCATGCACCATTGTACCCTTTGAAAGAAAAGTTACCGTTTCAATCCCCCTGTGCGGATGCATTGGAAAACCTTTGATATAATCTTCAGGATTCGTTGAATCGAAGGCGTCCAACATTAAAAACGGGTCAAAATCCTGCACAGTTTCATTTCCCAAAACTCTTACCAAATTTACGCCGTCGCCGTCCTGCGTGCGATAACCTTGCACTTCAGTTACAACTTTTCTATTCATTTTAAAACCTCCAAATTTTTTTCTAATTAGATATTTTGCCTTAAAAAATTTTACTTCAGCTTAAATTTTTTGTAGAAATATTTTTTCAACAATCGCCCGCCTCGTTTCAAATGTAAACTTTTAAAAATTCTAAAATTTTTCTAATTAGATATACTGTCTTAAAAAAATTTACTTCAACTCAAACTTTCGGAGCAACCGCGCTAACTGCTTTTTTTCCTGCTCATTCCAAATTGACATTTCATTTTGAATCATTTCCATATTTTGCGGAAATACTTTTTCGACAATCGCTCGCCCACTTTCAGTCAATGAAAGAATACTGCGCCGCCTGTCGTTTGAATCTTCCCTGCGCGAAATATAGCCCAATTTTTCAAGATTTTTTACCACAACCGGAATTGTGCCATCACTGCTCAAAATTGCGTCTTTGACTTCCCCAACTGTCAATTCGCCCTTTGTTTTCAACGCCTCCAACACGGCAAATTGACTAGCCGTAATTCCATACTTGGTACAAAGTGAAATAGTTTTTCGGTTGAGGACGTTTACAATCCGATACAGATAAATCACTAAGAAAGAATCTATCAAACTTATCACTTCCTTTTTGCGGCGCATTATATATCTAATTAGTTTTATTGTCAAGACTTTGTAGGGGATTAAGTTTTTGTTTTACTTTTTAAACTGTGTATGATATACTTTCTGCGGTATTTTTAATTTGAGAGGAGAATTTTGAAAGCTTATGGCTAAAAAAATGAAGACGATGGACGGCAACGCGGCGGCAGCTTATATTTCCTATGCATTTACAGAGGTAGCCGCAATTTATCCAATTACTCCATCCTCGCCAATGGCTGAAAATGTTGACGAAATGGCGGCGAAAGGCGCAAAAAATATTTTTGGGCAAAAAGTACGTTTGATTGAATTACAATCTGAAGGCGGCGCGGCAGGCGCAGTTCACGGCTCTTTGCAAGCCGGCGCACTTACTACAACTTATACCGCGTCTCAAGGCTTTTTGCTTATGATTCCAAATTTATACAAAATTGCCGGCGAATGTTTACCCGGCGTTTTCCATGTATCAGCGCGCGCCCTTGCAACTTCGACTTTAAATATTTTTGGAGATCATCAAGACGTAATGGCGGCGCGTCAAACGGGTTGTGCAATGTTGGCAGAGGCTAGCGTTCAAGAAGTTATGGACTTGTCGGCAGTTGCACATTTGGCGGCGATTAAGGGCAAAATTCCTTTTATCAATTTCTTTGACGGTTTCCGCACTTCTCATGAAATTCAGAAAATAGAAACGATTGACTACGCAGATTTGGCAAAAATTGTTGACTACGACGCAATTAACAATTTCCGCCGCAATGCTTTAAATCCCGACCACCCCGTAATTCGTGGCACGGCTACAAATTCAGATATTTATTTCCAAATGCGCGAAACTATCAATAATAATTATGATAAACTTCCCGAAATTGTAGAAAATGCAATGGCTGAAGTTTCCAAAATTACCGGCAGGGAACATCACATTTTCGATTATTACGGCGCGGCTGACGCTGACAGAATTATTATTGCTATTGGTTCAGTTTGTCAAACTATGCAAGAGGCGGTTGAATATCTTAACAAAAACGGCGAAAAAGTCGGTATGGTTAATGTGCACTTGTACCGCCCGTTCAGCGTGAAACATTTCCTCGGCGCAATTCCAAAAACCGTTAAAAAAATCGCTGTACTTGACAGAACAAAAGAATCAGGCGCAACCGGCGAGCCGCTTTACCTTGACGTTCGCGCAGCTTTTTATGACGCTGATATTAATCCCGTGATTGTCGGCGGGCGTTACGGCTTAGGCGGTAAAGATACAACGCCCGACCAAATTTTATCCGTTTTCCATGAACTCAAAAAAGATAACCCGCTTAACAGTTTCACTATTGGAATTGTTGACGACGTGTCAAATAAATCTTTAGAAAATGAACATACTGATATTGACTTGACGCCGGAAGGTACAACCGCTTGTAAATTCTGGGGACTCGGCTCTGACGGTACAGTCGGGGCGAATAAATCTGCAATTAAAATTATCGGCGATAACACAGATTTATATGCACAGGCTTATTTTGCTTACGATTCCAAAAAATCCGGCGGTATTACAATGAGCCACCTTCGTTTTGGTAAATCGCCAATTATTTCTCCGTACCTTATCACAAAGGCAGATTTTATTTCCTGTTCTCAAAAATCCTACGTTCATCACTACAATTTAATTGCGGGCTTGAAAAAGGGCGGCACTTTCTTACTTAACACTGATTGGAGCGACGAAAAGCTCGGTAGAAAACTTCCTGCCTACATGAAAAAATATATCGCTGAAAATGATATTCAAGTTTACACAGTCAACGCTGTAAAAATTGCCGGTGAACTCGGACTCGGCGGGCGTTTTAATATGGTTATGCAGGCGGCGTTTTTCAAACTTGCGAATATTATTCCTATTGATGACGCGGTTAAATATCTTAAAGACGCGGTAGAAAAATCTTACGGCAACAAAGGTCCGCAAATTGTCGAAATGAACTGCAACGCCATTGATAGAGGTATTGAGGCACTGCATAAAGTTGACATTAGCGGCTGGGATATTAACGCAAAAGGCGAAAGGGAAGGCATTTTAGCTGAAGGACTTCCAAAATTTATCACTGATATTCAAAATATTGTTAATCGTCAAGAAGGCGATTCATTACCTGTCAGCACATTTGCCGCGCTTGAAGACGGTACTTTCCCTGTTGGCGGTTCAGCCTACGAAAAACGCGGCACGGCTATTAAAGTTCCAAAATGGGATTCTTCAAAATGTATCGGCTGTAACCAATGCTCTTTTGTTTGTCCGCACGCCGCAATTCGCCCAATTTTAACTACTCCTGAAGAATTGAAAAACGCTCCTGAAAATATGCCGTCAATTCCTTCCAAAATTTCTAAGGGCGCGTACAATTTAACAATCGCCGTTTCAACTTATGACTGTTTAGGCTGCGGCAACTGCGCGCAAGTTTGCCCTAAACAGGCTCTTGAAATGGTTAAATTTGACGACGACGCCAAAAAACGCCAAAATTATTTCAATTACGGCGTTGATACTTCAAAAGTTGCGCCTAAAGTTAATCCAACAAAAAAATCGACAGTTATTGGCAGTCAATTTGAAACGCCGCTGTTTGAATTTAGCGGGGCTTGCGCAGGTTGCGGCGAAACTCCCTACGCCAAACTTTTAACTCAACTTTTCGGCGACAGAATGATGATTGCAAATGCTACAGGTTGCAGTTCAATTTGGGGCGCGTCTGCTCCGGCTATGCCTTACACCAAAAATTACAAAGGACACGGTCCCGCGTGGGGTAATTCACTTTTTGAAGACAATGCAGAATACGGCTTGGGAATGTTTTTGGGCGTCAAGGCTATTCGTAAGGAATTGGCTAACCTTGTCGCGCAGGCGATTGAAGAAAGTAAAGGCAGTCACGAATTACGCGCCGCGCTTGCAGATTGGAAAGAAAATATCAACGTCAGTGAAAATACCCGTGAACGTGCCGAAAAACTTACCGAAATTTTGGCGGCTGAAAAAGGCAACGACGCACTTTTGAATAAAATTTACGATAACAAAGATTATTTTGTAAAGCGTTCGCAGTGGATTTTAGGCGGCGACGGCTGGGCTTATGATATTGGCTACGGCGGCTTAGATCACGTTTTGGCAAGCGGCGAAAATATCAACGTCTTTGTTTTTGATACTGAAGTTTATTCAAATACCGGCGGACAAGCAAGCAAGGCAACTCCCGCGGCGGCTATTGCACAATTTGCGGCAACCGGCAAAAAGACTAAGAAAAAAGACTTGGGCAAAATGGCTATGAGTTACGGCTATGTTTACGTCGCGCAGGTTTCAATGGGCGCGGATCAAAATCAACTGATGAAGGCGATAACCGAGGCTGAAGCTTATGACGGTCCGTCTTTGATAATTGCTTACGCGCCGTGTATCAATCACGGAATCAGAAAAGGTATGGGCAACAGTCAACTTGAAGGCAAATTGGCGGTTGCTTGCGGTTATTGGGCAAATTGGCGTTACAATCCTCAACTTGTCGGCAGCGGTAAAAATCCTTTCACGCTTGATTCAAAAGAGCCGGACTTTTCAAAATTCCAGGAATTTTTACAGGGCGAAGTTCGCTATTCTTCATTAAAGCGCAATTTCCCCGACGCGGCAGAGGAACTTTTCAAAAAGACTCAAAAAGATGCCGAAGAAAGAATTAACGGCTACAAAATTTTAGCAGGAAAATAATTTTTAGACAAAAGGCAATAGGCAAAAGGCAGTAGGGATTTTCCCCTATTGCTTTTTTTAAATAAAAATTTAGGAGAGTTAAAAATGCCAGAAACTATGAGTTCAACGCAGTTTAAATTTAACGTTCCATTCGGTTTTAATCTGATAAATATTGAGGGCGTCGATACGCCTTTTGCATATCGTCCAAATGTTGACGAAGATATTTTCGTTATTAAATCCGTTTTTCAATATCAAGAATATCTTTTGCCGATTGAAAATTTTCAACCAAAATTAATTTTAGACTGCGGAGGAAATATTGGCTGTAGTGCGGTTTATTTTGCAAATAAATATCCTGATGCTAAAATTTATTCGGTTGAACCGGAAAGTAACCATTTCAAACTTTTAAAATTTAATACTTGCTTGTATGAAAATATTCACGTCATAAATTCTGCACTTTGGGATAAAGAAACTTTCATAAAGATTGAAGATAAAGGCTGGGGGGATTTAGGCTGGATGACTTTTGAAACAAATGAAGAAGATACGGCGGCTTGTAAAACCGTTACAATTTCAAAACTTTTGAGAGACTCCGGCTTTGATGAAATTGATTTACTTAAGATGGACATTGAAGGCGCAGAAAAGGAAGTTTTTGGCGCGGCTGATGTTGACGATTGGCTTTCAAAGGTTAAAGTCTTGACGATTGAACTTCATGACAGAATGAAAAAAGGTTGCTCGTACGAATTTTTCAAGGCAATTTCAAAATATCATTGGCATTTTTCGTTTCGTAGCGAAAATTTAGTTTTTATTCGTGAAGATATTTTAAAATAAAAAAAATTAGGAGAGTTTAACAATGAAATATAGAATGCTCGGCAATACGGACTTAAAGGTTAGCGAAATTGGTATTGGCTGCGAAGGCTTAAGCGAAGAAAATTTTGCAATGGCTAAAAAAATTTTTGACGTGGCAGAAGTCGAAGGCGTCAACTATTTTGACTTGTACGCCTCTAATCCTCAACTTAGAAAAGCCATTGGCGACGCAATGAAGGGACGCCGTGAAAAATTTATTATTCAGTCTCATATTTGCTCGGTGTGGCAAAACGGGCAATACAAACGCACGCGCAAAGTTAATGAAGTCAAGGCGGGCTTTGAAGAATCGCTGAAACTTTTGCAGACAGATTATATTGACGTTGGAATGATTCATTACTGTGACGACCTGCGCGATTGGGAAGTAATTGCAAACGGCGGCGTTTTGGAATATGCACAAGAGCTCAAAAAAGCAGGAAAAATTTTGCATATTGGTTTAAGCAGTCATAATCCGCTGGTTGCGTTAAAAGCCGTCGAAAGTGGAGCGATTGAAGTTTTAATGTTTAGCGTGAATCCTTGTTACGATTTACAACCGGCAAATGAAGACGTGGAGCAACTTTGGAACCCTGCCAACTACGAAAATAATTTGGTAAATATGGACGCCGACCGCCAAAAACTTTATGAAACTTGCCAAAGATTGGGCGTTGGAATTACTGTAATGAAATGTTTCGGCGGCGGCGATTTACTGGATGCCAAACTTTCGCCGGCGGGCGTTGCCTTGACTGTCAATCAGTGCATTCATTACGCCTTGACGCGCCCTGCGGTTGCAGTCGTACTTTCCGGCGCACATTCGGTTGAACAATTCAAACAAAGTTTAGCATATGAAAACGCTACTGACGAAGAAAAAGATTTTGCGACGGCTTTTTCAACCTTTCCAAAAATAAATTGGACGGGGCATTGTATGTATTGTTCACACTGCGCGCCCTGCCCTAAAAAAATTGACATTGCCTACGTTACAAAATTTTTAAATCTTACAATCGCTCAAAAATCAGTACCTGAAACAGTGCGTGAACATTACGCAGCACTTGAACACCACGCGGGCGAATGTATTCAATGCGGCGTTTGTGAAACTCGTTGCCCGTTCGGAGTTGAAATTAGAAAAAATATGCGTCAAGCTAAAGAAGTTTTTGGCTACTAAATTTTTAAACGAAATCTTGAATAAATTTCCTGCTGAAAAATTGGGGCAGGATTTTTTTTTTCTTATAATTTCAAAAAAACTTGCGTAATAATCAAAATGAATTTATAATGAAATTAAAAAAAGGATGTGATGTAAATATGAGCGTGGCAAGAGAGAAATTAAAAGCCGCAAAAAGAATCGTGGTAAAAGTTGGTACAAGTACTTTGGCTTACGGTGCAAGCGGCAAACTGAATTTGTACAGGATTGAACATTTAATCCGAGAAATTGCAGATTTACACAATTCAGGCAAAGAAATAATTTTTGTAAGTTCCGGCGCAATAGCCGCCGGTATGGAAAAAATGGGAATTGCAAAAAAGCCTGAAACAATTCCGGAAAATCAAGCTCTTGCTGCGATTGGGCAGGGCGTTTTAATGCACATTTACGAAAAATTTTTTGCAGAATACGGGCAAACGATGGGGCAACTTCTTTTAACCGGCGAAATTTCCACAAATGAACACGCCCGCGAAAATGCCCAAAATTCGCTGATGACACTTTTAAAAATGGGCGTCATACCGGTTATCAATGAAAATGACGCCGTTGCAACTGAAGAAATCAGAATTGGCGATAACGATAACCTTTCGGCGATGGTTGCAAGTTTGATTGACGCCGAAATTTTGATAATTTTGAGCGATATTGAAGGACTTTACAACGGCAATCCAAAAATTGACAGCGCGGCTAAATTGATTCACGAAGTGCCGAAAATAAATTCTGAAATTGAAAAAATCGCCGGCGGCGCAGGTACAAAACTCGGTACCGGCGGAATGTTCACAAAAATTCAAGCCGCCAAAATTGCCACACAAAATGGAATTACAATGTTAATTATAAGCGGTAAAAAAATTGGAAATTTGCGCCGCGCCCTAAACGGCGAAGAAATTGGAACGATTTTTTTTTAAGGGTTAAGGATTAAGGATTAGGGAAATAAAAATAAAAGCGACAGTGCGCACGCCAGCGCACAAAAAATTTTCTCGCGTCCACAATCACAAATAGGATTTTGAAAATTTTTGTAAAGGATTGGTGAAAATGTTGATAAAGGACTTAATAGCGGAACAAGCGCAACTTGCAAAAGTCGCCGCCTTGAAAATGGCAGGAATTACAACTGAAACTAAAAACGCCGCACTTTTGGCAATGGCTGAATCTCTTGAAAAGCGGCAAGATGAAATTTTGGCAGAAAACGCGGCTGAAGTTGAGTATTTCAAAAAAAATTCCAGTCGCTTGCATATGCTTGACAGATTAATTTTAAATCCCAAAAGAATTAAAGATATGGCTGAAGGTCTGCGCCAAACTGCGTTACTTCCCGACCCTATAGGACACGAAGATTTTCACGTTACGCGCCCCAACGGTTTAAAAATTCGCCGTGTGCGCGTACCTTTTGGAGTGGTAGGGATTATTTATGAGGCGCGCCCAAATGTTACGGTTGACGCGGCGGCTCTTTGTCTTAAATCCGGCAACGCTTGCATTTTGCGCGGCGGCTCGGAGGCTATTCGCACTAATACTAAACTTACTGAAATTTTGAATGACGCGGCAATTTCTGTTGGTATTCCTGAACACGCTATTGAATTTATAAAAATTACAGACCGTGATGCAATTATTGCAATGTGTCGCCTTAGAAAATTAATTGATGTTATAATTCCACGCGGCGGCGCAGGTTTAATCGCTCGCGTTGTTGAACATAGTGTAGTACCCGTGATTGAAACAGGTACCGGCGTTTGTCATGTATACGTTGACAAAAAAGCAAATTTGGAAATGGCGTTGAAAGTTGCGTTGTCTGCGAAAATTTCTCGCCCTTCAGTTTGTAATTCTATGGAAACTCTTTTGATTCATAAATATATTGCTGAAACTTTTTTGCTTGACATTGCAAAATTAATGTTTGAAAACAAAGTTGAACTGCGCGGCGATAAAGAATGTTGCAGAATTTGTCCGGAAATTAAACCGGCAACTGAAGAAAATTGGAGCACTGAATACAACGATTTAATTTGCAATGTGAAAATTGTTGATGACGTTGACGCGGCGATTAATCACATTAACAAATATAATACTCAACATTCAGACGCAATTATTACTGAAGATAAAGCCGCCGCTGAAAAATTTCAAACGCTGGTTGATTCTGCTTGCGTTTATGTCAACACTTCGACGCGCTTTACCGACGGCTTTGAATTTGGATTTGGTGCAGAAATTGGAATTAGTACACAAAAACTTCACGCACGCGGTCCGATGGGCTTAGAGGCTTTAACCACTATGAAATATTTGATTGAAGGCAACGGGCAGACTCGTTAAGGCATTAGGCAAGAGGCAGTAGTGAATAGGGAGTAGGGAATAGTGGCTAAAATTTTTGGTTACGTCAAGACAATCAGCAATTACTTGCAAACTGACAAAGGGCAACATGATTTTATTGACTATGCTCGCGCAGGTTTTGCAATTCTTGTAACTACGTTGATTTTAAGATTTATTTTAAGGCTGGTGTAAATTTTGAAAGTCGGAATAATGGGCGGCACTTTCGACCCAATACATTTTGGGCATTTGTCAATGGCTGAATCTGCGCGGGAAATTTTTGAATTGGACGAAGTATTATTTATTCCTGCCGCAAAGCCGCCACACAAAGTCGAAAAAAATATAACGCCGGAAGTTCACCGCTTGATGATGACTTACCTTGCAACAAAATCAAATAAATTTTTTCAAGTATCGCCAATGGAATTTCTGCGCGAGGGACTTTCTTACACGCTTGATACAGTTGACGCACTCAAAAAAAAATTCGGCACAGATACGGAATTATTTTTTATAATCGGCGCAGACTCAATGGCGGATTTATACAAGTGGCACAAGGCGCAAGAATTAGTTCAAAAAGTAAATTTCATAGCGGCGGCGCGTCCGGGCGTCGAAGTTAATCTTGAGGAATTAAAAAATTTTTTCGGCGCAGAAAATATGCAACATATCCATCAAATAATTTCGCCGGAATTGGAAATTTCCTCAACAGAATTAAGGGAGCGCGTCAAGGCGGGGCGTTCGATAAAATATTTAGTTCCGGAAGTTGTCGAAGAATATATTTTTAAAGAACGGCTGTACTTGTGATTCAAGCCGCCTTTTGTAGAAATTTTTTCCCTAGAGTATGTTTAAAAATGAAAGAGAAGGGGCACAGGACGCCCGCCGCACTCCGTTTTTTCTTGTGACTTTAAGATTAGGTAACGTGAGAAAATGCGGCTGGAACTTTAAATTTTTGAAACCTTTAACGCGAAAAACGCAGGCGGGCGCGGCACTTTTTCTTTGCTACTTTTTTTGCTGTAGAAAAAATAAAGTACATTTAAAAATTATAAAAGAAAAGCCTACTTGTTGAATCTTAAAATTTTATAAACAACTCCTAAATTATTGAAATTGCCAAAAAAGACGCGCCGAAATTTTGCTGAAATTTTCAAGCTGCGTTTTATAAAAATTTTTTCCTAAATTGTTAAAATTGCCAAAAAAACGCGCCGAATTTTTGACGAAATTTTCAAGCCGCGTTTTGTAAAAATTTTTTCCTAAATTGTTAAAATTGCCAAAAAAACGCGCCTAAAAATTTTTTTGAATATAAATGTATTAAAAAGTTTTGCAAGCCCTGCTACGTTGAAATTTTCCGCCATTTTGGCGATGTTTGATATAACCTACTGAATAGATTTTAAAGGAGCGGCTAAAATGACGATTGACGAAATGCGCCGTGAACTTCAGCGGCGTTTGAAAAAAGAAAGATTTGCTCACTCAATCGGCGTTGCAAATACCGCCGTAAAACTTGCAAAAAAATTCGGCGTTGACGAAAATAAAGCGTACGTTGCAGGACTTTTGCACGATTGCGCCCGCCAATTTGAAAATAATGAACTTCCTGCAGAGGCAATTAAACGCGGAATAAAAATCGGCGAAGTTGAAAATTCTATGCCGCTTTTACTTCATTCTTACATTGGAGCAAAAATGATTGTCGAAATTTACGGCGTCGAAGATTCAGAAATTGCACAGGCAATTTATCGCCACACCGTCGGCGCAAGAAATATGACGCCGCTGGATAAAATTATTTATTTCGCTGATATGATTGAACCTAACAGAAATTATCCCGGCGTAGAGGAATTGCGCAATTTTGCTGAAACTTCCAAAAATCTTGACGAAATTATTTTAAAGGCGTTGGATGAATCAATTATTTTTGTAGTGCAGAAAAAATCTTTAGTTCACCCCGATACAATCGACGCCAGAAATTTTTTACTATTGCACAAAAAATAAAATTCTAAGCGAGCAGTGTCTGAAATGGCAAATACAACTCAAGATAACATAAATAAAAAACGCAAAGCGATGAGAAGACGTCGAATAAGAAGAATCTTTCGCGGGATTTTTATGTGCGTTATTATGATTTTAATTTGCTCTGCAACTTTATTTGTGGGGTTGGGCGTTTACAACATTGCA
>CALGGV010000214.1 GCA_937915725.1 uncultured Selenomonadales bacterium | reverse complement strand
TCGCAGGAAGTCAAATTCGCTGTGCGTTCGTCAGCACAAATTCAATCTGTCAAGGCATTGCAATTCCGCCGCTGTGGAAGTACATTTTTGGAAAAGACGTTCACATAGATTTTGCTCACAGGACTTTTAAATGGACGAGTGAAACAGAAGATTCGGCGGCGGTACACGTAGTCATTATTTCACTTTCGCAGGTTGAAGGCTTGCCAAAATTTATTTTTGTTGACGGCGAAAAAATAGAAGTGTCGAATATCAACGCCTATTTGCTTGACGCGCCGAATGTAATTGTAGAGCCACGCAGTAAATCTTTGTACCCAGTGCCGCCAATGATTGTTGGAAGTTGTCCGACAGACGGCGGAAATTTAATTTTGTCTCCTGCTGAACGTGATGAACTTTTGAAAAAATATCCTGACGCTGAAAAATTTATTCGGCAATATATGGGAAGTGAAGAATTTATAAACGGCAAAATTCGATATTGCCTTTGGTTGAAAGATGCAACGCCCGCAGAAATAAAAAAAATCCCGCCAATTTATGACAGGGTAAAAAATGTTCGTGATTTTAGATTGGCAAGCAAGAAGGAACAGACGCGGCGACGCGCAGAAACACCAACGTTCTTTGCCGAAGACAGATTTGTAGACGCGCCCGCAATTTTTGTTCCAATGGTTTCATCAGAAAACCGGCTGTACATTCCATTTGGATTTATAGCGGCAGGAATAGTGGCAAATAACAAGTCGCTGGTAATACCGAACGGGGATTTATATTTGTTCGGCGTCTTAACTTCAAATGTTCATATGGCGTGGGTGAAAACAGTTGCAGGGCGTTTGAAAAGTGATTTTAGCTATGGCGTTCAAACAGTTTACAACACATTTCCCTTTTGTCAGCCTACGGAAAAACAAAAAAGAGCGATTGAAACAACCGCTCAAAAAATTCTTGATATTCGCGCAGATTTTCCGGATTCTACACTTGCTGACTTGTATGACCCATTAACTATGCCTAAAAGTTTAAAAGCCGCTCACAGGGCAAATAACGCGGCTGTGGAGGCGGCTTATGGTTTTAGTGCAAAAATGACGGAATTAGAAATTGTGGTGGAGTTGCTGAAAATGTATTCTCAAAAAATTTCCTAATCAAAACTGATGTCTAGCATATGTAAGAAAATTTGCGCGCGTTTGCTCCCGCCGTGAAATTTGGGCAAAAAAATGGTGACGCCTAGAGTATGTTTACAAATGGAAGATTATGCAAAAGACGCCCGCCGCACTTCGTTTTTGCTTGGGACTTTAAATTGCGGTAACGTGAGAAAACGCGGCTGAAACTTTAAACTACTTTTTGTTTGACGCGAAAAACGCAGGCGGGCGAAGGATTCTTTCTTTGCTAGGCGTTTTAAAATGCCGACTTGTCTAATCCCTGCAAAGGCGACAAGTCGGAGCGTTTGCTCCCGCCGTGAAATTTGGGCAAAAAAAATGGTGACGCTAGCGGGATTTGAACCCTGCAAAGGCGATGAGTAAGAGCGTTTGCTACCCGCCGTGAAATTTGGGCAAAAAAAATGGTGACGCCTAAGGGATTCGAACCCTTGAACCCGCCGTGAGAGGGCGGTGTCTTAACCACTTGACGAAGGCGCCACGTTTAACGCCGCAAATATTATCACAGATTTTTAAAAGCGTCAAGAAAATTTTTGCGTTGCCAAAATTTGCCGCCTTCTTTATAATGTATAAAAAATTATAGGAGGTCGCGCAGATTTGAATTTTGTAGATACTCATTGCCATTTGAATGACGAAAAATTTTCTGGGGATTTAATTGAAGTTTTTGAACGCGCCAAAAATTCCGGAGTCAATCGAATTATAAATTTCGGCGATACTTTGAAAAGTTCAGCCGCCGTTGTTGAATTGGCAGAAAAATTTGTTGGAATGTTTGCGGGCGTCGGCGTTCATCCTGAAGAAATTGCTGACTTCAATAAAAATTCTGCCGAAAAAATTTTTGAACTTGCCAAAAATAAAAAAGTCGTGGCTATTGGCGAAATTGGACTTGATTATTATTGGGAAAAAGATTCAGAAAAACGCTTGCAACAACAAAAAATTTTTATTGAACAGTTGGAAATAGCGCGGCAATTAAATTTACCCGTTTGCATACACGAACGCGAGGCGCATGGGGACGCGCTGAAAATTTTAAAATCTGAAGGAAAAAATTTGCGCGGAGTAATGCATTGTTATTCGGGAAGTCTTGAAATGGCGCGGGAAATTTGGAAAATGGGCTGGCTTACCGGCTTTGACGGTCCTTTAACTTTCAAAAATTCTGCAAAACTTCCGGAAATTGTAAAAGCCGCGCCGCAGGAAATGTTGTTAATTGAAACTGACGCGCCGTATCTTGCGCCCGTACCTAACCGCGGCAAGCGCAATGAACCAAGTTTTGTTGTTGACGTGGCTAAAAAAATTGCCGAAATTCGCAATGAAACTCTTGAAACTGTTGCAAAATATACAACTGAAAATGCCGAAAATCTTTATAATATTGGAGTGGATTAAATTTTGAGAAAAATATTTTTTTTAATTTTAAGTATAATGATTTTTTCAACCGCCGTAACTTTTGCTGAAAATATTGGCAACGGCAAAAAAATAATTTACATACCGATTGATAATCGCCCGGTAAATTTAATGCAAACAATCGAAGTTGCAGAGCGGCTCGGCTATGAAGTTTTAGTACCGCCGGAAAATTTTTTGGGAACAGGCGCAAAACCTGAAAATTTCGGCAAGCCCGATGAACTTTGGAATTGGTTAAATGAAAATGCACTTAATGCAAACGCCGCCGTAATTTCAACTGACGCAATGTTATATGGAAGTTTGGTCGGCTCCCGTCAACACGATTTATCGCCTGAAGAAATTTTGGAACGCGCCAAAAATTTTGAAACTTTTCATAATGAAAATCCCAATTTGCCAATTTACGCCTTTGCAACAATAATGAGGACGCCGCGCTCCGCCAGTGCAACTTCAAATACTGAACCGGAATATTACAAAACTTACGCCGAAAAAATTTTTAACTACACCGTACTTAAAGATAAATCTGAAACTGAAAAACTTTCTGAAACTGAAAAAAATACAATGACAAAACTTGAAAAATCAATTCCCAGATACGCGCTTACAGATTGGCTCGGACGCCGCGCCAAAAATTACAACGCCAATAAATATTTTGTCGATTTAACAAAATCTGACGCCTTCCAATATTTTTTGGTAGGTTGTGACGACAGTGCAATTTTTTCACAAACTCATTTGGAAAGCCGCCATTTGACTGAATACGGCAACCCGCTCGGTAAAGAAAAATTTCAAGTTATGTCCGGCGCAGATGAATTAGGTATGCTGATGCTTTCCCGCGCCATAAACAACGATTTACACCACGTCCCTTTAATTTCTATCAGCTACAATGACGGCAAGGGCGGCGAAACTGTTCCAACTTTCAGCAACGAAAAAATCAGTGAATCACTTGAGGGCGCAATACTTTCTATTGGCGGCGTTCGTGTTCCAAATCCTGAAAATGCTGATTTAGTTTTGGCGATTAATACTTTTCCAAACGGCAAAACTATTAATGCTGACAGCAAAAAAAATAAACCTAAACCACATACCGGAATTGGTTCTTATATGAAAATGTTGAAAGGCTACGTGAAAAATAATTATCCCGTCGGCGTTGTCGATATTTCAACGTCAAACGGCTCTGATAACGCGCTGATGAAACGTTTGAGAAATGAAAAAATTCAATTCCAAATTCGCTCCTACAGCGGCTGGAATACGGCAACTAACAGTTCTGGATTTTTAATTGGCGCGGGCGTTCTTACAAATTATATGGACGACGAAGATATTTATTCACTGTTACTGACGCGCTATCTTGATGAATGGGTGTATCAAGCGAATATTCGCACGAAAATTAACAACGGCTTAATTTGGACAATTCCCGGCGACGGCAACGCTTGGAATTTGGGTACACGTCAAGAAGGCTTAGAAAAACTTGCTACTGATTTAATTTCTGACTTTGCTAAAAAAAATATCCGCTTGCCGCGTGGTTATGCTTTAAAAAATATTCAAGTAAAATTCCCTTGGAGCAGGACTTTTGAGGCTGATATTTCCTTTGATTTAGTAAAAAATTAATTGTAAAAAAAATTTCCCGTTGCAGATTTTTCAACGGGATTTTTTTAATTTATGGTTGTTAAGTTTTGAAAAGTTTAGTTTTTGGAAAGGCGGCAAGTCTGCAAAATTAAATTTAAATTCTTCTAATGTACTTTTTATAATTTCCGGCGTTAAATTTTGGCGCGGCAGTTGGCGTATTAATTGCACTAAAAATATCACTGCGTCTGAATTTGTATCTGTATATGAAATTTTCGCCGCCCGCTGTAAAATTAAATCCATTCGCGCAGATTCTATCGTTTCAAGTGTGCATTTTTTTTGTAAGTGTGGGAATTGCTGAATAATTTTTTTTTGAATTTCTTGAAATGAAGTTTCCGGCGCGGCGCAAAATATTTGGCGAATTTCTTTACGCATTTTTTCAAGTTCCTTGACGGCGCAAATATTGCAAAAAATTTCTTTTGGCTGACAAAGTAAGTTGCAGAATTTGCATTTGTGCCAGCCATTTTGAATTTTTCTTTTTTCGGCTTTTACACAGCTTAAAATTGTTTCAAGTAAAATCTTTCGCCGGTTTTCGTCAGCAATGATGGAAACTTTTTTTTCGCACTCTGCAATTTCGGCGGGCGTCAATTCAACTTCAATTTCGACGGGGATTTTTTGGGCGGGAAATTTTGGCAACGGCGGCGGATTATTAAAACGCTTGCCAAATTTTATTTTTGAAATTATTGGAAAAGCCGGCGAAATTTTTTCGTTGATTTTTTGAACGAATTCTTGCGCGCCGAATTTCAGCATATCTTTGAAGGCGTTGTCGTTTGAATCAACTATCAAAGTTTCTTGTTGTATTTCTACCGGAAAAATTTTATCAGCGAAATTTGGAAAAATTTCCTGCCAGCGATTAAAAATCGTCTGTTGTAAGATTTTTTTTCGCAATTTAGGATTTTCAGCCAAATTTTTTTGAATTACCGCACTTACAATTTCCGGCTCACTCAAAATTTTTCCTCCTAAAATTAAAGACTTTTTATTTGCAAATATCCTATAAATTTTACCTCAAAATTTTTTTAATTATTGCGTTTCAAGTTTTAATTCGCCATTTTCCACTAAAAAAATTTGCCCGTAATTTTGCGCAGGGAAATATGATTTTTCGGTTGCAGTAATTAAAGTTTGGATTTTTTGAGTAAGCAGAAATTCTAAAAGTTTTGCGCGGCGTTCGGCGTCCAATTCGCTCATCACGTCATCAAGCAAAAGTATTGGATATTCGCCGGCGAAATTTTTCAGCATTTGAATTTCTGAAAGTTTCAAGGCAAGCGCGGTTGTGCGAAGTTGCCCTTGCGAGCCGTAAAGCCGCAATTCTTTTCCATTGATAAAAAAATTTAAATCGTCAAGGTGTGGACCAAAACTTGTGGAGCCGCGCTTTATATCAAGAAAATTTCGTGCCTTAAAAATTTCGTGGTACCATTTCTGAAGATAATCGACGTTAAAATTTTGCGGCGCGTCAACATTTTTTAAATCGTGAATTTCATATTTAAGCGAAAGATTTTCAGACTGTGAAGAAATTTTTTTTTGCATATCGCTTGCCAAAATATTTAAATCTTCGACAGCTTTTATACTTTTGACAAGAATTTTTGCGGCGGCGTGGCTAAGTTGTTCGTTCCAAAGTTCCAAATTTGAAGGCGACGCCAGCCCTTCCCGGATTTTTTTCAGCAAATTATTTCGCTGTTCAATTAATCGCTTGTAAGTTGCCAATTCCTCAAAATAAATTGGTATAGCCTGCGCGAGGATTATATTTAAAAATTTTCTGCGGGAATTTGGCGAATTTTTGAACATAAATAAATCTTCCGGAGAAAACATTACTGAATTTAATTTGCCGATAAAATCCCGCATTTTAATTGAGTTGCCGTCAAATAAAATTCTGCGCCGCCGTCTGTCAGCAGGAATTTCAATAGCTAAATCGTGCGAAACGTCAGCCTTTGAAAAAGAAATTCTGATTAGCGCGGAATCTTGAGACCAACGCACTAAATCAATATCTTTTGAAACGCGGGCAGTTCCCAGCGACGCAAAATTTATCGACTCCAAAATATTAGTTTTGCCCTGCGCATTTCGCCCCAGAAAAATATTTATTGATTCAGAAAGATTTAAATCAAGCGTGGCGAAATTGCGAAAGTCACTCAAAAATATTTTTGAAATTTTCATCAGACACGGACGGGCGTTATAACGTAAATAATATCTTCTTTGTCCGGAAAGCGAAATTCTGCGGGGCTTAACGGCTCATTCATACCAATTCTAACTTCTTCACTGTCTTCAGCAATTTTCAAAAAATCTTGAATGTAGCGCAGATTAAAGGCAATATCAATATTCGGTCCTGTAACTTCAGCGTTTACATTGCCAAGAACTTTACCTGTACCGTAAGAATCGGCAGCAAGGGCAAGCCCTTCATCATTAAATTTTAAACGCACGGTATTATATTCAGTTTCTCTTGATACAGTTTCAACGAGACTCATTTCAGAAAGAAATTTGCTAATTGGAACACTGGCGAAAGTGGCACAAGACGCCGGAAAAACTTTATCATGCGGCGGAAATTCGCCATCAATCAAGCGGCAAGTTAAAAATATATTATTAATGGTAAAGGCAATATGTTTATCCGAAAAATCAACTTTAACGCCGCGTTCATCTTTTGTAGCATTCAATATTGACAAAACGTCGTTAAGCGCGGTTGCGTGTACGATTAATTTATTTTCGCCTGGAATTTCATCTTCAATGGTAGATTTTGCCAAAATTAATCTGTGTGTATTTGTAGCAACAAAAGTTATATCCGAACCGTTGATAGTGATTGAACAACCTTGAAAAATAGGACGAGTCGTATCGTTAGCAGTTGCGAAAGTTGAACGTGCGATTAATTGTTTAAGATATTCATTTTTAATGTAGAAAGAATGGTTATATTCCTGAGTTGCAACTTTTGGAAATTCTTCAGAATCTGAAGTGTACAGCGAAAAAGTTGTTGTACCGGATTTAATTACAGCAAGATTTTCTTCTTCTTCAGTAGAAAGTGTAATAATTGCTCCAAACATTTTGCCAATAATTTCAGTAATTTTTTTGCCGGGAATTACAACTTCGCCTTCAATTTCAACTTCGGCGGGGATTTTTGCAATTATACCGGTTGAAAAATCTGTAGCTTGAATTTCAAGGGTGTTTTGAGTTGCACAAAAATAAATGTTGTTAAGAATCGGCGTTTGTGGTTTAGTTGGAAGAGCCTTTGACGCGGCAATTAATGCCTCTTTTAAATCTTTTTGTGAACAAATGCACTTCAATTTTTTTTCCTCCAAAAATTTTTTTATTTTTAAAAATACGGCGGCACTTTTTCCTAATTCCTAATCCCTAGTATTTTTTTTACAAATTTTTAAAATTTAACAAGTCGGCTTTTTTCTTTCAAAAACGGAGTGCGGCGGGCGTCCACCTAGCCCCTAGTCCCTAGTCCCTAGTCCCTAATCCCTAGTCCTTAGTCCTTAGTCCTTAATCCCTAGTCCTTAGCCCTTAATCCCTATCTTGGTGACACCGAGAGAAATTTTTTCGCCGTTAATATCCCAATCTTTGGAATTTTCGCAGGTTGAATCAAAAATAATTTCGTCAGCAAGTGCAACCTTTTGAATTTCTTCAGAATTGTTTTTGATAATTTCGGCGAGTTTTTTATTACCGGCAACGAAAATTTTAATTCTGTCAGTAACTTCAAATTTTGAATCACGGCGCATAGTTTGAATCTTGCTGATAATTTCCCGCACAAAGCCCTCTATAATCAATTCTGGCGTTAGTTTAGTTGACAAGGCAATAGAAATATCATTTTCAGTTTGACAGCTGTAATTTTCGCTCTGAGAGGCTGTAATTTCGATGTCTTCATTTGTCAAAATAATTTCGCCGTCGTTAATTTTTAATTTCAATTCGCCGGTTTTATCAAGTTCAGATTTAGCCGCCGCGCCGTTCAAATTTTTAAGCGCGTTTTGAACTGCGCCCATTTGCTTGCCGACTTTTTTACCGAGTACGCGGAAATTCGGTTTAATCTGATATTTAACAAATTCTTCCATATCTGCGCGAAATTCGACGGCTTTAA
>CALGGV010000213.1 GCA_937915725.1 uncultured Selenomonadales bacterium | reverse complement strand
CGATTTTATCCCGCCCTATTGCGCCGGTAATAATTCCCGCGTTGTCTGAAATGACTCCGTGCACAATCGCAAGATAATTTCTTGTAGCAGTTTTGTTTTTAATTTGTTCAGCAAGATTGACATGGGCAAAATCATTTTTTGCAACAACCATAACGCCGCTAGTATCTTTGTCTAACCTGTGAACAATACCGGGACGTTTAATGCCGTTAATCCCCGATAAATCTTTGCAATGAAAAAGCAGGGCGTTTACAAGCGTTCCACTTTTGACAGTTTCGGCGGGGTGGACAGTCATACCACGCGCCTTGTTGACAACGATAATATCAGCGTCTTCATAAAGAATATCAAGCGGCAAATTTTCGGGCAAATATTCAGTTTCGACAGTTTCAATTTCTGCAACGCTGATAATTTCGCCGCCGCTAAGTTTAAAACTCGGCTTAACAATTTTTTTATCAACAGTAACTTTACCTTCGGAAATAATTTTTTGAATGTGAGAGCGCGACCAATCTGCAAATTTTTCACTCAAAAAAATATCAAGGCGCAAATTTTTTTTATCAACTTGAAAATCCATAACCCTAGCCCCTCTTGCCTTCTGCCTTCTGCCTAATGCCTATTTTCCATTTTGAACGATACGAAATAAATCACAATCAGCATTCCAAAAACTATTGCAACGTCAGCAATATTAAAGATGGGCCAAATTCTAAAGTCTAAAAAATCTATAACACAGCCCGTTTGAAATCTGTCAATTAAATTTGACGCGGAGCCGCTTACCAGACTAAGCACACCAAATTTTAAAAGGCGGCTGTCTTTTTTTATACGCGGATAAAAATAAATCGTTGCCAATAAAAGTGCTACACCAATAAATAAAAAAAATACCCGTTGATTGGGCAAAATTCCAAATGCCGCGCCGGGATTTAAAACGTATGTGAAATGGAAAAAATTTTTTATTATGGGGATTGATTCTCCGACAACCATAGAGCCGGCTATTTTCATTTTAAAAAATTGATCCACTGCGATAACGCCGATAAAAAGCGTTTTTTCCCAATTTATAACGGCTACAGCAATAATTAATTCTATGAAGAGCAGAATTTTTTTTAGAAATAAAATGATTGACTTCAAAATTTTCCACTCCTCACAAATTTTTTAAGCTAATTTTTTTTTGCCGGTTTATAAATAGTGGTTGCATTTTCTTTTTCGTCGGCTGATTCAGCGGGTTTTTGTTCATCTTTTTCAGTTGCAGTTTTTTCAGTTTTAGGTTTTTTATTTTCAACTTTTTCGGGAGTCTCAACTTTTATCACAGCGGCAACCGGTGCGGGGGATTCAGCAGCTTGAACATTTTTTACGGCTTGAATCGCACTTTCTTTTAAATTTTCAATTTCCATTGGGGTAGGGATTGAATTTAAAAGTTGAGTAACAACAGCTAATTCAGATTCAAGAGCTGCGCGCATTTTCCACAGGAAAGAATTTTTTTCTCTAACGAGTTTATCATATTCAGAAACAATGGTAGTAAGTTTAAAAATAGTTTCGTCAACGTGGCGTTTAGCGTCGAGTTGGGCTTGAACTCTGATATTTTGCGCCTCACGAATTGTATTTTCGTGGACAGTTTGCGCCTCATTTGCGGCATTTTCTCTAATTTCTTTAGCATTTTTGCGCGCCGAATTTAAAACATCTTCAGCGGTTTTTTGCGCCACAATCAAAGTATCTTGAAGATTTTGTTCAAGTCCTCTGTAATGGGTAATTTCTTTTTCGTGTGCGCCTGCGCGCTCCTTAAGTTTTTCATTTTCGCGCAGAACTTTTTCATAATCTGCAACGATTCTATCTAAAAATTCATCAACTTCATTTTCGTTATAGCCACGAAAACTTTTTTTAAACTCGTGATTTTGAATATCCAGCGGTGTAAGCACCGATGTCGCCTCCTGTTTTTAAGTACCCAAAAATCGCTAAAATTAGGCGGTTTATTTTGGTTTTAGATACTTTTCCTTAAAAAAATTAGAAAGGCGGCTTTACGTTGAAATTAGCCGCCGTAAAATCGACGTTAGAATATTTTATAGTTTATTGGAACTTTATATAAAAAAATTTTAAAAAATTAAAAAAATCTTTTTAGCAAAACACCAATACGTCCTTTTTTGGTTTGCCCGCGAATTTCTGCAACTTCCAACCTGCCGCGCCCGCGCATACTTAAAATATCGCCCTGCTTGATTGACTGTGCGGCATTTTTCAAAGTTTGCCAATTCAATTTGAGTTTTTCGGCGGAAATTTCATCAGCCATTTTACTGCGCGACATACCAAAACCGGCGGCGGCGATTGAATCTGCGCGAAGTGATGCAACAGTTGCAGAAATTTCTTTGACGCGCTCTTCTTTCGGCTCAATATTTGAAAGTTCATCAAGTGAAGTTTCAACGCCGGAATCGCCAATTCTTGTTAAATTTGCAACAAAATAATCAGCCATTTTTTTATCAACGATAATTTTTGCAAATTCTTTAGTAGCGATAATATCGCCGACACATTCACGGCTGACGCCCAAACTTAAAATCGAGCCCAAAACGTCACGATGACTAAGGCGGGCAAATTCGCCATTCCATTCAGCTTTAATCACGGCAATTTCAAAAACCGGCGTACCGGCAAAATCTGTATGACAAAAAGCGGCGCGTTGACGTTCCGCGCCGATAAATCCGCCGGCAAATTCTACATTCAAATCGCCGAGACTATTTGCGATTGTGTTCGCCATTTCTTGTTCAAACGGCGTTAAAAATCCGCTGAGTTTATACTTGCGATTTTTTTTGGCTTGTTCGGCGAAATCCACGAGTTTAACCGCCATATTTTCGCCTTCAGTACCTTTATAGTACCTGATAATTTTTTCGTGCGAATCCTGCAAATTTTCGCCTCCAAAATGTAAATTATTTTTCTTCAGCAGGTTCAACGTCAATATTTTCCGGCGCAAAAAGAAAAACTTTCTGCCCGACTTGTTCCATTCTGCCTTCAACGGCGTAAGCTGTACCGTGAATATAATCTAAAATTTGTTTAATTTTAATTTCTTCGGTATCTTCAAAACTTACAACAACGGGGATTTTATCTAAAAGGAAATCTACAATTTTTTTTGCGTCCTCAAGATTTTTTGGCTTAAGTGTTGCAATTTCAATTTCTTGAACTTGTTGATTTTTTTTATACCAATTTCCAAAAAAATTTTTAAATATGTAACTAATAATAATCCCCTCCTATTTTATTTACCAACTTCTTTGATTTTCGTTTGGAGATTCAACAGTAATATTATCCGGCGCAAAAATAAAAACTTTTTTGCTAACTTGTTTAATTTTTCCCTCTACGGCGTAAGTTGTGCCGCTGATAAAATCCATAACACGTTTCATTTCGTCTTCAGTTGTTTCTTCAAAATTCACGATAACCGGAATTTTATCACGGAGACAATTTGAAATAGTTTGTGCGTCCTCAAGATTTTTCGGCTTAATAGTTTTAATTTCAGATTTTTTATAGCTGAAGTCGCCGGCAACTTCACTACCTGAATTTTCAAGTTCGTCGTTAATGATAGTTCCGCCTCCACATTAATCTAAAAATTTGACGCCGGATTTTTTATCTTCCTCTGAAGATGAAACAGTGATATTATCCGGGGCGCAGATAAAAACTTTTTGGCTAACTTGTTTAATTTTGCCGTCAACGGCGTAAGTTGTGCCGCTGATAAAATCAAGAATACGCCTAGCCTCGTTTATATCAGTTTCTTCAAAGTTTACAATTACCGGGATTTTGTCGCGCAGGCAATTTGCGACTATTTGGGCGTCGTTGAAATCTTTCGGCTTAATTGTAGTGATTTTGGATTTAACAAGATTTTTTTGACGTGACGACGCGCTTTCCCTGTTTGAAGTTGCAGAATTAAAACTTAAAATGTTATGATCTGCGAAATTTTGCGGTGGCGTTTCCTGTTTCTCCTTTGCCGGAGCCTGCGGAGTTTCGTTATCGTTCTTGTCTATTTCCTTTTCCTCCTCTTCGTTAGAAAGTCCGAAAGTTTGACTGATTCTGTCAATTATCCCCATTTCGTGCAATCCCCCCATTTAATAATTTCTTTCGCCAAATATTGCAGTGCCTATTCGCACCATATTCGCTCCCTCTTCAATCGCAAT
>CALGGV010000212.1 GCA_937915725.1 uncultured Selenomonadales bacterium | reverse complement strand
AACATTGAAAAACCCGTTGCCTTCAGAAACGGCAACGATATTATTTTGATTAGCGGCGATTGTTTCAAAATTTCAATTTACATTGGGCTTGAAAAATGTTATAATCCGCCTGTTGATTTTTAATTTGTGTTATAGAATTAATGGGGGAAATTTTTTATGGTAATTATAATGCGTCCCGAGGCAACGCTTGAAAATATTGTCGAAGTTACGCGGGTAGTTGAATCTGCCGGACTTCAGGCAAAAATTATGGAGGGCGCACAACAAAAAATTATTGGCGTCATTGGCGATAAAACAAAATTAGTATCAGTGGCGATTGACGCACTGCCGGGCGTTGAAAACAGCGTCGCAATTTCAAAAAGCTACAAACTTGCAAGCCGTGAATTTCATCCGCAAAATACCGTTATTGACGTGGACGGCGTAAAAATCGGCGGCGGTGAACCTGCGATAATGGCGGGACCTTGCGCGGTTGAATCACGTGAACAACTTTTCGCAGCGGCTGATATTGTAAAAGCGGGCGGCGCACAATTTCTGCGCGGCGGCGCGTACAAGCCCCGCACTTCGCCTTATTCTTTTCAAGGGTTGGAAGTTGAAGGCTTAAAAATTCTTGCAGAGGCGCGGGAACGTACCGGCTTAAAAATTATCACTGAAGTTACAACGGTTGAAGGAATTGCGCCTGTTGCCGAGTATTCTGACATTTTACAAATTGGCGCGCGCAATATGCAAAATTTCGGCTTGCTTAAGGAAGTCGGCAAGTGCGGAAAACCCGTAATGTTGAAACGCGGGCTTGCCGCAACAATCGACGAATGGCTTAACGCCGCTGAATATATTATGAATGACAATCCGAACGTTATTTTGTGTGAACGCGGAATTAGAACTTACGAAACTTACACGCGCAACACTTTAGATTTAAGCGCGGTTGCCGCCGTCAAACATTTATCACATTTGCCGATAATCGTTGATCCTTCGCACGGTACGGGCAAATGGCGTATGATTAAACCAATGGCTTTTGCGGCTATTGCGGCGGGCGCGGACGGCTTAATGATGGAAGTTCATCCAAATCCGGCTAAGGCTCTTTCTGACGGCTCGCAGTCTTTGACGCAGGAACATTATCTGGATTTAATGAACGGCGTTAAAAAAATTGCAAAATTTATGAAGGACGAAAATTTAAATCCTATCGTCATTGATTAAGGACTAAGGACTAAGGATTAAGGGTTAAGGACTAGGGGATTTTCCCTTAGTCTTTTTTTTGTTGCACTAAAAAACCGCCTTTTTACGGGCGGTTAATTTTTTTGTTCAGACCCCTTGCGGGGATTTTTTTTACTTTAAACCAACAAATGACAGCTATTCATTATGCGAACAAAAAGAAATGACGTATTTTCGACCCCTTATGGGGAATTTTTTAAAATTATTGGTTTACAAAAGGCACTATCGAATTTAGATTATTTAAATTTCCGACCCCTTACGGGGAAAGCACTTTTAAACCCTACCCCTTGAAAATGGCGTTGCAATGCGGCTCAAAATAGGGGTTTGCGGCGCGGAAATAATTTTCAGACAATTTCAAGGGATTTTCGCCTCCAAAAGTGCTGTAAATGGCTTACTGACGCCTGCGGCGCGGATTTCTCCTTCACTACTTTTTTAGTATAATTCATAATTTAAAATTTTGCAAGAAAAATTTTTCGAGCAGAGGCGAGAAATACAAAAAATCCCGCCTCTACGAGAATTCAATTTACAGTGATAGAATCCTTCATTTTTTCAAAAGTTTTTTCGCCGATACCTTTTACTTTTTTAATTTCTTCGATAGATTGAAACGCGCCGTTATTTGTGCGGTACTCAACAATTCGCCCTGCGATAACCGGACCGACGCCACGAATATTTTGTAATTCTTTTTCGTCTGCAGTGTTAATATTAATCAAATTGCCCTGCGCGACGCCGCCAAAAGATTTACTTGTTGGAGAATTTGGCAATTCCTGCAAAAAAATTTCTTTGGTAGGTACGTGAATATGTTGCCCGTCAAAAAGCGGCTCGGCAAGATTTATAATTTCAGTGTCAGCAAGTTCAGTTAAGCCGCCAACTGCATTGACAGCATCAACCGCCCGCAATTTGCCGTTATCTTCCAAAGTTACAACCGCAGGCGTTTTCACTTGCCCTGAAACGTAAACGCTAATTTCTTTTTTCGGCGGCGGAATATTTTCTGCAACCGTAATATCTTTTGAATTGTTATCATATAGAAAAAAAGCCGCCAAAATTATGACGGCTGAAATTGCACTTACAATAATTTTATTTTTCATGGCATTAAATTATTCAGCATCTTCAAAGGCAACCAGTGTAACGTCAAAAATTGCCGCCGAACTTTTAACCTTGTCGATAACAGCCTTAGAAATTGGATTGTCAACAGTCAACACCATTAAATTTGTACCGCCAATATCAGTTTTGCCGACTTGCATACTTGAAATATTAATGTTGTAGTCAGCCAAAATTGTACCAACTTCACCAATGACGCCGGGGCGGTTAATGTGCGGGCAAATTAAAATTCTTGAGTGCGGGTCGACGTCAACGCGGAAATTATTTATCAGCACAAGTCGCCCTTCGTTGCCAAAAAGTGTACCCGTAACAGAATTTCCATTGGCAGAAACCGTAACAGTATTTGAAAAATCGCCCTCAACATTTGAAGTAACTTCAGAAAGTTTAATCCCCCTGTCCTGCGCGAGCAAATTTGCATTAACCAAATTGACATGCTCAATCGCAGTTGACAAAACGCCCTGCAGTACGGCGGTTGAAATTATGGACGTGTTATCGTCGGTAATTTTGCCGTTAATTTTAACTTCAATGTTGGAAATAGGATTTTTGCTAAGCGCGGTAATAGTGCGCCCGAGTCTTTCGGCAAGCGTAATATAAGGCGCGAGTTTTTTGAGAATGTGTGCGGGAATGTGCGGCATATTTACTGCGGTTGAAACGGGGCGATTGTTAAGCGCGTCAACAATTCCATTTGCAACATCAAGCGAAACTCCAATTTGCGCCTCAATCGTGGACGCGCCCAAGTGCGGCGTCAAAATTATATTGTCAAGTTCACGGAACGGCGAATTTTCGGCAAGCGGTTCGGTTGTAAAAACGTCAACAGCCGCGCCCGCAATTAATTTTTCTTTCAGTGCAAAGGCTAAATCGTTTTCGTTGATAATTCCGCCGCGTGCGCAGTTAATCAAGCGCGTTGTAGGCTTCATCATTTTAATTTTGTCAAGGGTTATCATATTTTCTGTATTTTTGTTAAGCGGCATGTGCACTGTAATAAAATCTGCAGTTTTGAAAAGTTCGTCCAGTTCAACAATTTTGACGCCGAGACTTTCTGCGCGTTCAGCACTAACAAACGGATCGTAAGCAATGACATTCATTAAAAAAGCTTGCGCACGTTTTGCAACGCCCGCGCCGATTCTGCCCAAGCCGATAACCGCCAAAGTTTTATTTCGCAATTCGACGCCTACAAATTTTTTTCTGTCCCAGCCGCCAGCGTGCATAGTTTTATTAGCTTGCGGAATATTTCTGGAAAGTGCCGCCATCATTGCAAAAGTATGCTCGGTTGCGGCGATTGTATTTCCGTCCGGCGAATTTATGACAATGATGCCGCGCTCGGTTGCGGCTTTTACGTCGATATTGTCAACGCCGACTCCTGCGCGACCAATTATTTTTAAATTTTCTGCGCGGGCGATAACTTCAGCAGTAACTTTTGACGCCGAGCGAACTATCAGCGCGTCAAATTTCGGTATAATTTCCAAAAGTTCAGCTGCAGAAATTTTATCGTGAACTTCGACGTTAAAATTTTTTTTGAGAATTTCTATACCTTCGGCGGCGATACCGTCAACAGCAAGGATATTGTACAAGGGGAAAACTCCTTTCAAGGCAGTAGGCAGTAGGCAAAAGGCAGTAGTTTTTTCTCTTGCCTAATGCCTCTTGTCTCTTGCCTAATCAATAACTTTCATAGTTGGGAAAAGCAAAACGTCACGAATTGACGCAGAATCAGTCAGCAACATTACAAGCCTATCAACGCCAATACCAAGCCCGCCCGTCGGTGGCAAGCCGTATTCAAGCGCGCAAATAAAATCTGTATCCATAACGTGCGCCTCATCGTCGCCGGCTTCACGCGCCTTTAATTGCTCTTCAAAACGCGCCTTTTGGTCGATAGGATCATTCAATTCTGTAAAGCCGTTTGCAAGTTCACGCCCGTAAACAAAAAATTCAAAACGATCTGTAATGCGCGGGTCATTGGAATTTTTTTTGGCAAGCGGCGATATTTCAGTTGGATGCCCTGTTATAAAAATCGGCTGAATTAAATCTTCTTCGACTTTCGCCTCAAACGCCGCGTTCAAAATCCCGCCAATACCAAAACGTTTTTCATAGGGTACGCCAATTTCGTCAGCCATTGCGCGTGCTTCCTCAACCGTCGCGCAGGACAGAAAATCTTTGCCGGTTTTATTTTTTACGGCGTCATTCATTGAAATTCTCGGCGGATTCTTTAAATCCATTTCGACGCCTTGATAAGTAATTTTCGTCGTGCCAAAAATTTTTTCGGCGGCAAGGCAACAAATACCCTCAGTAACATCAATTAAATCATTGTAATCGCCGTAAGCTTGATAAATTTCAACGCTTGTAAATTCCGGATTGTGGCGGTTGTCCATTCCTTCATTTCTGAAAATCCTGCCAATTTCATAAACTCTTTCAAAGCCGCCGACAATCAAGCGTTTCAAATTTAATTCAGTTGCAATTCTCAAATATAAATCAATATCCAGCGTGTTGTGATGAGTAATAAAAGGACGCGCCGCCGCGCCACCTGCGATTGTCGAAAGAATCGGCGTTTCAACTTCAACAAAATTTCTTTCGTCCAAATATTGGCGTATCGCTTGAATAATTTTTGTACGCTTTAAAAAAGTTTCTCTAACTTCAGGATTAACGATTAAATCTAAATATCGTTGACGATAGCGAATTTCAATATCTTTCAAGCCGTGAAATTTTTCAGGCAACGGACGCAAAGATTTAGAAAGTAAATCAAAATCTTCAACGCGCACAGTTAATTCGCCGCGCTTAGTCTTAAAAACTTGCCCGCGCAGTCCGATAATATCCCCAATATCCAAAAGTTTGAACTGTGAATATTTTTCTTCGCCCAAAATATCCAATTTGAAATAAATTTGAATGTTGCCGGTACGATCTGCCAAAGTTCCAAAACTTGCCTTGCCGTGCCCGCGAATTGCCATTAAACGTCCGGCAATTTGAACTTCGCCCGCGTCTTGTTCATTTTCAATTTCGCCGTATTCTGCGCGAATATCTGCGGCGTGGTGTGTGACTTCGTAGCGATGACCGAAGGGCGCAATTCCTTTTTCAATGAAAGCATTTAATTTATCGTGGCGCGCCTGTATCAAAATATTTTCGTCAACAGTCGGCTGTTCCTGTTGTAAATTTTTAGCCATAAAAAATCCCCTTTATTATTTAATAATTTCCAAAATTATATATTCAAGAATACCCGCCGGAGCATGAACTTGAATAGTACTACCCGCCTTTTGCCCTAAAAGCGCGGCTCCAATAGGCGATTCATCCGAAATTCTGCCCTCTTCCGGGTCTGCCTCCGTTGAGCCAACAATCGTATAAGTATTTTCATTGCCGTCCGGAAAACGAATTTTTACAGTGCTACCGAGTGCAACAACATCGCCGCCCTCTTCATGAATAATTACACTATTGCGAATTTGATTTTCAAGGTCTACAATTTCTCCTTCAAGAAAAGCCTGTTCGTTTTTGGCGTCAACATACTCTGAATTTTCGCTAAGGTCGCCAAGTGCGATAGCCGCTTTTAATCTGTTTGCAACTTCAAGGCGTCGAACACTTTTTAAATTTTCAAGTTTTTTTACAAGTTTGTCGTAGCCTTCCTGTGTCAGCAATACTTTTTTTTCAGCCATAGAAAAAACTTCCTTTCAGTAAATTTTTTAAGGGCTAGTTTTTTTCTAATTCCCTAACCCTTAATCCCTAGAAATAAATTTATTATCGATAAGAAGACGTTTTTCGCCGGGTGTAACGGGCGACCAAATTGGCAGTGGCGATATTTCCAACTGAAATTTATAAGAAGGAATCCAAGCGGGAAATCCTACGCGATGCATTGCCACTAAAGATTTTGCCTCAGTGTTTTTGATAAATTCGGTAACGCCCAATTCTTGCGAAGATCTAAGCCTGCCGTCAACAGGGAAAAAAGCCACGTCAACTTCAAGCCCTTTCATTCGCTTTAATTGTCTGTCAAAATCTTTTTTTGCCAAAATCTGATTTTCCGGTTTATCGCCTTCCCAATGCCACCAATTAAAATCGCCGGCGTGAAAAATTCTTGCGCCGGAATCTGTTTCAACCAAAAATGAAACGCCAACATCAGTTGAATCATAAGTCCAAACTTTTATACCTTCGCCTTGCCATTCGCTGTACTTTTTCATAAAAGTAATATCTTCAGCCGGAAAATTTTTAACACGCTTAGTGCGTTTAATATCGTTGCTGAAAATGTAGCGCGTGGCTTGTTTTGCGTAAGCCCTAATGTGCGTGTCGAAGTGGTCAAAGTGCGCGTGACTTGCGAAAATGTATAAATGTTCAAAATTGCCTTTGTTTACTGCGCGGTCAACAATTTTTGCAGGATCTTCGTAATCGTCAAAAACCAGCAGTGTCTGTTCATCTCTAATCATAAATCCGCTATTCAGCAGATAAATAATTTCCAATGTAAAACTTCCTTTCAGTAAGTTTAAAAAATTATTTTCCTATTTCTTTAAATTCTTTAGTCATACGCGGGATAGTAAAACCGCGCCCCATAACTTCATTTGCCGACATCATAATAAAAAATGCATTTTTATCTAAAGTATCAATAATCAATTTGAGTTTGGAAATTTCAGTAAGATTAAGCGCAACCATAATTACTTTTCGCTCGCTGCCGCTGTAAGCTCCCTGCCCGTGCAAAAAAGTTACGCCGCGCCTAACTTCATACATAATCGCCTCAGCAATATCATCCGCGTTTTCTGAAACTATCAAAACAGCTTTTTTCTCATTCAAGCCTACAATAACTTTATCCGTAACTTGCGAAGTAACATACATACAAATTAGCGTAAAAAGCGCGGGCTGAATCCCAAATAAAAATCCTGCAATACTAACAATACAACAGTTAAAAGCAAAAATCGTTGAGCCCATATTCATTGAATAAAATTTTTTTACAATCGCTCCCAAAATATCAAAGCCGCCGGTACTTCCATTCATACGAAAAACAATCCCATAACCAATTCCGTTAAAAACTCCGCCGTAAATCGACGCCAACATTAAATCATCAACCGGCGCGTAAGTGTTTAAAAATTTCGTGGCGTCAATGCAGATTGAAAAAATTACCGTGCCAATTATTACATCAACGGTGTAATTTTTGCCCAAAAGTTTGTATGAGGCAATTAGCAACGGAACATTATAAACAAAAGTTTGAACGCCAATAGGTAAATCTGCCAAATAATAAATTATCATTGCAATGCCGGTAACTCCGCCCGTCAAAAGGTGACTCGGTACGACGAATAAATTTATTGAACACGCAGCGATTAAACAGCCAAAAGTCATGCCAAAATATCTAAAAATATTTGACTTTGCAATTACGGCGGTTAACCTCAAAAAAATCCCCCCTTACAAATAGCGCGCCTATTATAGCACTAATTTTAAAATTATGGAATTTAAATTTTTTTATTTTGGAAATACGGGATTTATTTTATTTAGATTGACGATTTTTTTTTATTGATATAAAATTTTTATCTATTAACTTTACGGGAGACTTAGAATTGAAATTTTTGAACAGATTTTTTGACGGCGTGCAAAAAGATTTTCGGCTTTTCCTTTTCATATTAATTTTGCTGGAAATTTACCGTGCGCTTTTTATTTGGCTAATGTCAGATTATATTGCTGAAGATTCAACTTCCGCGCAAATTCAAACGACACTTTTGACGGGGTTAAGATTGAGTTTAAAAACGGCGGGATTTGTGGCGGCAATTTCTTTTGTATTTGTGACAATTTTAGGATTTAATTTTAGACTGCGGCTGCTTACGGGAATATTTTTTTCATTTATATTTTCGGTACTTTTTATGGCGCGGTTTCCGTACTATCAAGAATACAATGCAACTTACGGGATTGAACTTGTACGCGGCTGGCACGAAGATTTTTTTTCGATACTTTCAATGATTGTGCAAGAGTACGGTTTTTTGTGGCGATTTCCGGTTGCAATTTTTTTAACGCTAATCTGTATTGCTATTTTAAGCCGGCTTTTACTGATAAAAACTCATCCCTTGCCGGAATTTAAAAATTTTGCGTCGAAATTTATTTTTACGGCGGCGTTGATATTTTTTCTGGGATTATTTGGAGTTTTTGTAAGATTCGGCGGCAGTTTAAATTACAGTGAAGGAATTAGCTGGGAAAGTGCGGCTGTAACTTCGGACGGCTTTTTAAATGAATGCATTCTTGACGACGGGCAGGCAATGTACCGCGCTTACACAATGGCAAAATTTATGGGCGCGGGAATTATTCCGCTTGTTGACGAAAATAAAATTTTGGAAAGTGCGCAATTTATTTCCGGCAAAAATGATTTAGTTGAAAATAATCTTGCTCCTTATCTTGAAAAAATTGCAAGCGGCGAAAAAATCGAAAAGCCGCAACATATTTTTATAATTTTGGGTGAAACTTTTATGCAGTGGCCCTTACTTGGAAAATATGACGAATTACACATTGCTGACGGGATTAAATCAATTATCGCTGAAAAAAATTGTTACTACAGCAGAAATTTTTTGCCAAACGGCGATTTTACTTCGGTTGCAATTACCGGAATGATGACGGGCTTGCCTGATGTCAATCTTCATGTAAATTATCTGCCAAAAACTTATTCGCAAGTTTATATTTCTTCGCCCGCGCCGCCTTTAAAAAAACTCGGTTATAATGTTGATTTTTGGTATGGCGGAATGCCCGGCTGGGAAAATATTTCCAAAATGGCTCTCGCGCAGGACTTCGATACTTTTTATGGTTATCCTGATTTAAACGCTGAAAAATTGACGGCGTGGGGCGTAAAAGACGAAGATTTATTCAACGCTATTGAGAAAAAATTGGGAAGTGAACCGCCGACAGTTCATTTTATAATGACAACAACTAATCATCCGCCTTACAAATTAGATTTAAAAGCTGAAGGATTTGACGTTGAAAAAACTTTGGCGGAAATAAAAAAATTGCCAAATGTTCCAAATGCTGAAACTTTGGCGATTGAACTTGGGCACTATTGGTATATGGATAAAGTCATTACAAAATTTATTCGTAATGTCAGTGAGAAATTTCCAAACAGTTTATTTATTGTAACGGGAGATCACGCGGTAAGGGTTGACCCCAGCACGCACCCGACGATTTTTGAACATCAAAGCGTACCTTTTGTAATGTACGGCGCGGGAATTGATAAAAAGATTTTGCCGCCGGACGTAGTGGGCGGACATATTTCGATTGTACCGACGATTATTGAATTAATTGCGCCGGAAGGTTTTAAATATTATTCGGTTGCGCCGAGTTTGTTTGAAAGTTTTGGCGTGGCGTTTAATCGTGACGTTTTTTTGACTGAAAAAGTTGCAGGGAAAATTGACACTGACGCCGTTGAAATTTTGCCGCACGTTGCCTCCGCAGATTTAGACACGGTTAATCTTTCGCAGGAACGCTCCAACGCTGAAAAAGTTATTTCGGCAATGCGTACTGTTTCTTCGTGGATTTTGAAACACGATTTAAATTTTTAGGCATTAGGCAAAAGTAAAAAGGCAGTAGGTTGTTTCACTCTTGCCTACTGCCTCTTGCCTATTTATTGTCTCTTGCCTATTTATTGTCTCTTGCCTATTTATTGTCTCTTGCCTACAAAAGTTTTTCAATTTCCGGGGCAATATCTGCAGGGTCTGTTGTAGGTTCAAAACGCGCTACAACTTCGCCGTTTTTGTCGATTAAAAATTTTGTGAAATTCCATTTAATTCCGTCGCCTTCAAGGTATTCCGGAAAATTTTTTTGCAGTGCGTCAACCAAAATAGCCGTCATAGGATTTTTTTCATTAAAGCCTTCAAATTTTTTTTGCGCCGTCAAATATTTAAAAAGCGGTTGCGCAGTTTCGCCGCGCACGTCGCCTTTTTCAAAAATCTGGAAAGTTACGCCGTAATTCAATTTACAAAAACTTTGAATTTCATCAGCCGTGCCGGGGTCTTGAGCGGCGAATTGGTTGCAAGGAAAACCTAAAATTTCTAAGCCTTTGTCTTTGTATTCGGTGTAAAGTTTTTGAAGTCCTTCAAATTGTGGAGTGAAACCGCACTTTGACGCGGTGTTGACAATCAGCAAAACTTTCCCTTTGTAGTCTGCCAAAGATTTTTCAACGCCCTTGTTAGTTTTAACCGTGAACTCATAAACGCCCATTAAAAAGCCTCCTCAACCTGCAATTAAAGCATCAATTTTTTCTTTGTCGAAACCGAGTACAAAATTTTTGCCGTCAATCGTGGTAACGGGAACCATTGTATCGCCGCTAATTTGCAAACATTCTTTGGCGTATTCTTCATTAAGTTCAATATCACGGACTTCATATTCAACGCCCTTTGAACTCAAATATTTTTTAACTTTGGTACACCACGGGCAAGCCTCAAAAGAATAAACTTTTACCAATTTTAAAACCTCCTACAAGCAAAGTAATTTATCAATTTTTTCTTTGTCGAAATCTAAAACGTAATTTTCGTTGTCAATCGTTGTAACGGGAACTGCGCCATCAATTCCGGTAAGCTTAAGACAAGCGGCGCGGGCGGCGTCATCTTTTTCAATATCGTAAGCTACAAATTCAACGTCTTTCGACTGCAGATATTTTTTAACTTTTTCGCAGTAAGGACAACCTGTAACGGTGTAAACTTTTACCATAAAAATTTCTCCTTTGTCGAAATTTTAGGGGTTAGAGTATGTTTACAAATGGAAGATTAAAAGGCGGGCGGAAGATTCTTTCTTGTAAAGAAATGCCGACTTGTTAATTCTTTAAAATTTGTAAAAAACTTCTGGAAACTAGGGATTAAAATTTTTCACCCTAGCCCTTAGTCCCTAATCCCTAAATTGCGTAACAATTTTTCGGCAAGAAGAGCCGCCGTTGTACCGTCAGCCGCCGCTGTTGTAAGTTGGCGAATTTCTTTTTCTCGGACGTCGCCCGCCGCAAATACTCCTTCAATTTCAGTTTTGCAATTTTCACCGGCGGGGATTCTGCCGCTTGCCGAAAGTTTCAATTCGTCTTTGAAAAGTTCGGTATTCGGTACAACTCCAATATTAACAAAAATTCCATCAACCGCAATGTTTTTTGTCACACCTGTATTTTTGTCAAGAATATCAATACTTTCAAGTTTTTTGTCGCCGTGAAGTTTTGTAATTTCAGTTTGCAACATAATTTCAATTTTAGGATTTTGGCGGATTCTTTTTTGAGAAATTTCATCTGCGCGAAATTCGGAGCGGTGTATAAGGTAAAGTTTGTCGGTGTACTTAGTCAAAAATTGCGCCGCGTCAACCGCCGCGTTGCCGCCGCCCATTACCGCAATAATTTTATTTTGGTACATATGCCCGTCACAAAGTTCGCAGTAATGAACGCCGCGCCCCGCAAATTTTCTTTCTTCCGGCAAAGGAAGTTTACGACGATTCATACCGCTTGCAATTATTACAACGTCTGCAAGGTAAATTTTTTCTTCAGTTTCAACAATTTTTGGATTTTCGCGCAGGGTAACTTTTTTGATTGTGTCAAATTCATCAATAACTGCGCCGAAATTTTCAGCTTGTTGTTGCAAAGTTGAAATTAAATCTGCGCCCTTGACGCTGATAAAGCCGGGATAATTTTCAATTCCTGTGGCGTTTGCAATTTGCCCGCCGACAATTCCATTTTCCAAAACTAAAGTATCAAGATTCATTCTGCCCGCGTACATTGCGGCGGTTAAGCCCGCCATTCCCGCGCCGATAATTATAATATTCTTATGAATTTTTTCTTTCGCCATAAAACCACCTCACTTAAAGATTTGGGAAATAGCTTGATTGAGTTTTTCAATAACTTCATCGTCGTCAGATTTAACCGCCTCAACAATGCAAGTTTCCATATGATCCAGCAAAATAACGCGGCTGACAGATCTAATCGCCGCGTCAACTGCCGAAAGTTGCAGTAAAACTTCGCTACAGTCTCTGCCTTCCTCAACCATTCTTTTTACGGCTTGCATATGTCCAATAATCCGCGCCATTCGATTTAAAACAGCCTTAGTTTGAGTGTGAGAGTGTGCGTGCGAATGTTTTATAACTGTACCATCTGTTAAAGTGTGTTCATGTTCTTTTTTCATAATTCTAACCTGTAATTCATAGATTTTGTATACGCCAAAATTGCATCAACTGCCTGCATATTTGAAATTTTATTGATTTTTTTACCGCCGTGACTTTGAATTTCTACCGCCTCAAAAATATCTTCCGGCATTTTTTTATATTTGTCGGAATTTATAAAGTTAATCCATTCATCTTGAATTGCGCGAATTGCATAAATATATTTGTCCATAATATCTGCCGCGCTGTCTGAATCTTCATTTTCAGTTGTAGAATTTGTACCTTGTGCAAAAGAATTTTCGTTTTGTACTTTGGAATTTTCAGTCGTGGAATTTTCAACATTTTCTGAAGTTGTAGCGTCAAGATTTTCTGAAGTTTCAACATTGGAAATTTCGCCCGTTGAAATTTCGCCGCCTTCAACTGCAATATCGCCGCCAAAATTCATATTAGCAGAAAAATCCCCGCCAAAATTCATATCTGCGCCGAGACTAAAACCGCCGCCGCCCGCGCTTGCCTTCAATGATTCAAAATCTGCCGAACAATCAGCCGCAATTTTTGCCGTTGCTCTCATTACTGCCTCGCGCGCCTCTTGTTTTGTTTTTGCCGTTTTAAGTTCGCTTTTAAGTTCTTCCCGTGCGTCATCGGCGTATTTTGCCTTTTTGTAAGTTTTGGGATCCTTTTCTTTCAAGTAATTCATTTCAGCTTGCGAAAGTTTTTTGCCGCTCTTGAGTTTTTGTTTGATAGCCGCCATTTTTGCCTTGTCAACCGCCGAAGTTGAATTTGTGCTTGAAGTTTTTGTCTGACTAAAATAAATTGACGCACTGGAAAGATTTAAATTGCCGTTGCTGTCGGTTAAACGCTGTCCGGTTTTAATTCGGTAATTTGCGGCGAAAATTAAATTTTTTTGTTTTGCGAACGCGCCAATTTTTCCTATCCCTGTAAAATCCATTTTCAATACCTCCTTGTAAATTGAATTGCCAAAATCCTATTCAAATTTTATAATAATTTCTATTTATGAGCAAGTTTTTTTTCAGCGGTTGAAATTATTTCTATGCTTTGTTAAAATATTTCTTGCTAAATGTTCCACAGCTATTAAGGAGGAATTTTTATGGACGATAAGGATTGGGATTTATTTAAGCAGAAATTGAACGCTAAAACCGGTATTGATTTACACCTTTACAAAGAACCCCAAATGCGCCGCCGTATCGGTAACCTCGTTACTCGCGCAGAAATGGATTCTTTCGTTGCCTATTTCAATAAAGTTTCACAAAACAGAGAAGATTTCGCAAGCTTTATCGAATACCTTACAATTAACGTTTCTGAATTTTTCCGCAACCCGGATAAATTTGATATTCTTGAAAAAGATGTTTTGCCGTACCTGCTTAAAAAATCGCCTAAACTCAACATTTGGAGCGCGGGTTGTTCAATCGGCGCAGAACCTTACACTATTGCTATTATTTTGAAAGAATTAACCCCCAATGTTAAGCACAGAATTTTAGCTACTGATTTAGACGTTGAAATTTTGGCTAAGGCTAAAAAAGGCGTCTACACTGACTCAGAAATTAAAGCAATGCGCCCCGACCGTAAAGCTAAATATTTCACCAAAACTCCCGACGGCAAATTTGCCATTAAACCCGAAATTAAATCTTTAGTTGAATTTAAACAACACAATTTGCTGAAAGACCCTTATGAAAAGAATTTTCAACTGATAATAAATCGCAACGTGGTGATATATTTCACAGAGGACGCCAAAAATCAAATGTATACCGGATTTTTTAATTCACTTGTACCGGGCGGTATTTTATTTGTTGGAGCTACTGAGGCTATTTTGAATTATAAAAAAATTGGCTATCAATCATATAAAGCATTCTTTTATCAGAAACCGGAAGATGCACCCGGTAAATAAAATATTTTTAGCAACAAAAAACCTCCAATCGCTTTTACGGTCGGAGGTTTGTTTTTTTATTTCAACTTTTGATTATTTTCTTTCTTGACAAAACCTTTGTATTAGTGTAATATTTTTATGTCTAAAAAATCAAAAGACAACACAGAACACAAGCGGTCTTGTCACGCTTAATTATATCTGCTTGTGTTCTGTTTGTCAAGAAAAGGAGTGCAAGTATTTTGGAAGAAGAAAAAAAGGAAGTGTACGGCAGGATCTACCGTATAACTTGCAAGATTAACGGCAAGCAGTACGTCGGGCAAACAACGCGTACTGTTGAAGAACGTTTTAAAGAACATGCAAAAACAGATTCATTTATTGGCAAGGCAATTCGTAAATACGGCAAAAAGAATTTTAAAATGGAAACGCTCGAAGAATGTGCAACGCTTGAAGAACTCAACGCGGCGGAAAAGAAATGGATTAAAGAATCAAATTGCAAAGTGCCGAACGGTTACAATTTGACGGACGGCGGTGCGGGTGTAGTAAATCTTTTACAAGAGATTATAGATAAAAGAGTACAAAAAATGACAGGGCGTAAGGGTCATCCCAGTTTCTGGAAAGGCAAAAAAATGCCTGCTGAATCTTGCGCGAAAATGTCAGCGGCAAAAAAAGGTAAAGCTCCTTGGAATAAAGGTAAAAAAATGAGTGCCGAATACTGCGCGACAATGTCAGTAGCGCGTAAGGGAAAAAAATTATCTTTTAAAAGAAAATCACCTTCACCAACTGCAAAAGCGCGCCAAAATATGAGTAGGGCACAGAAATTGCGCTGGGCAAAAGTAAACATTGCAGAAGAAAATATTCAAGCCGCCAAAACTTCGGTAAATTTCAATGAATCAACGATAAATTTTATAAACGCCTCAATGCAGTGGTAAATTTTGAAATGATAAAAAATTTCTTGCCAAAATTTTCTATGTTTTAAATTTCTCGCGCAGTTTTTCAAAGGCAATTAAAGCCTCATCCACTGTGATATTTTTCATACAAAAATTATTTCCGTTGCAATAATAGCCGTAACCGATACGACTGCAAGGCGAACATTTGGGCAAATGTGAAAGTGTGATACATTTATGACGCGGAGCCCATTTTAAAGGTGTCGAAGGACCATAAAAAGCCAAAGAAGGCGTACCAACTGCCGCCGCCAAATGTAAAGGCGCACTGCAACCGCCAACAAAATAATCTGCACGCCGTAAAACTTCAGCAGATTCTGTAATGGAAATTTTGCCGCGTAAATCCAAAGTGTTTTCCGGCAAATAAAAATCCTTAGCCGCGTCATTTTTACCGCCAATTATCACAAATCGACAATTATATTTTTCGTTCAATTTTTCCATAAAAATTTTATAATAGGCGGGCGACCAATCTTTGATAACAGAAGAACTGAACGGCGCAAAAGCTATTGTCAAAGAATTTTCAGTTGGAGTCATAATTTTATTTACTGCGGCAATATCATTTTCTGTAGCGTCAGCAACGTACAGCCGCGTTAAATCGTGATGAATTTTCAATCCTATACATTCTTCAAGAATCCGCGCCATATATTCGTTGATATATTCGCCCTCTTTATCCGGCGGAAATTTTATCGAATGAGTCATAAAAATTCCGCGCTTATGCTTTAATCCTGCGCGAATTGGGATTCTTGCCAAAAAAGGCAAAACGGCACTTCGATATTTAAAATCTAAACAAAGTGCAACATCGTACCGCCAAATTTTTTTTATCACGGGCAACATTGGCATTCCTTTATCATAAATCACTAAATCGTCAATAAAAGGCAAGCGCACTAATTCGGCAGTTTCCGGCGAAACTAAAAACGCAATTTTACTTTTTGGAAATTCTTCACGCACGGCTTTTACAAATCCTGTAGAAATTATCACGTCGCCTAACATATTTTGTTGTAGTAAAAGTATTTTATCAAATTTTATTTTTATCACTCCAATTTTAATTTGAAAAAATTCTAGAAAATTCTTCTTTTGAAAATTTTTCAACAACAAAAAAATTTTTCCTGCGATAAAACAATTTTTTAAAAATCTTCCGGTGTAAATTCAATTTCGGTTTTAATTTCTGTAGGCTTGCCTTCAGCGTCCAAAAACGGCTCAAAAACCCACGCAGAGGCGGCAGATCTGGAAATTAGATTAATTAAATTGCCGAGCCCGTCATTAGGAGCCCCGCGCAAAATTTTAATATCTTTCGTTTTGCCGTCAACGCCGATTGTCAACGCCAAAACTATTTTATCAACATTTGGAATAATTTTTTCAGGGATTATTCCGCTGTCTATGAATTGTTGCATAAGGTCTTTTGGAAAAACTTTTACGCGGGCTTTAATTTTATTTTTTTCTTCATCGACAGGTTTATTTTCCGGCGGCTTAACATTTTCAGTTTCAGATTTAATTTCCTGCGGTTCAGGATTTTTTGGAAGAACTGGCGGCGCAGTTGGAATTTCCGGCGGCGGCGGAAACTCAATTTGCGGAATTTCTAACGGCGGCATTTCTATTGTTGGGAAAATCTGCGCGACGTCCGGAATTTCTGAATCTTGATTTACTGCAACAGTTTCTTGAGTTTCTGCGTCAATCCATTCTATTTCTTGCAAATTGTCAAACGGCGCACTTTCATTTTTTGGTAACGCCCAAATTGAAGAAAATGCAAACAATAAGCCGCAATTAATAATCACCGCAATTAATAAAATTCTGCGCCAATACGGGCGGTATTTCAATTTATCATCTCCGCTAATCTTTAATTTCAGTTGCAATGGAAACATGACGCGCGCCGGATTTTTTCAGCATTTCTAAAACGTTTACAATTTTTTCATATTTTGTTTCTCTATCGCCGTACAATATAAAAATCGTTTCGCCGTCGTCAAGCAACGCCTGCTTAATTTTTACTTGCAGCGGTATAAATACAAGTTTTTCATTTTCGTAAAGTAATTCGCCATTTTCTTTTACTGTGATTGAAACAGTATTTGGGCGAATTTCTTTTTGCGCCGTTTCAGATTGCGGCAGATTGACATCAAAATTATTTGTTTGAACCATATAAATTGTACCCAACATAAAAAATACCAGCAGAAATAACATTATATCAATCATTGGGATAATCATTACGAGCGGCTGTTGATTTAGGCGAAAGTCACGGCGTTTCATTTTTTTCACCAACTTTTGAAAGTACAATATTCATCGTCAATTCAATTTTCGTCAACATTTCGTCCAGTTTCTGTGAAAAATAAGTATGAACCAAAAGTGCGAAAATCGCCACACAAAGACCGGTTGCCGTTGCGATTAAAGCCTCTCCAATTCCGCCGGTAATTGCCAAAGGTTGCCCCGCTTGCAAACTGAAAATATTGAAAGATTCAATCATTCCGGAAATTGTACCGAGTAAGCCCAAAAGTGGCGATAAAGTTACAATCATTGACAAATAATTTAATCTTGCACGAAGTTTCATAGCGGCGGCAGTGTAAGCATTATCCAGCGCAATTTCTACATTTTCGCCGTTAATTTTTGCAACAACTCCGACAAGTGCAACTTCAGCCACAATATTTTTTTCCTTGTGGCAAAAATTCGCAACGTCAGCAAGTGATTGATTTTGAAAATTATCTTTCAGTGAATCTAAAAAATTATCGCCGCCGTCTCCGGCATAATTGTAAAATACCAGCCTTTCAATCCCAATCGCTGCAACGGCAATGGAAGTAATTAAAAGCAGATACATTATTGGACCGCCCTTAATGAAAAGTTCGGCAATTTCCAAAAAAATCTCTCCAATCAATAAATTTTTCAACGATTATAACACAGTCAAACTATTTCTGAAAATAAAAAAAGCGGCTGTTAAACCGCAAAAATTTTAATTTTATCTTTTAATTATTCGTCATCGTCTCGCCAAATAGCTTTCATAATTTTGGGGAAACATTCATCCATAATTTCTCTAACCAAAAAAATCATCGTTATAACTTGTTTATCGGCAACTTCTTCATCGCCAAAAATTGTGAAGTCATACTGCGCCAAAAGGTCTCCGTCTGAATCCAACGACAAAGTAATATAACGGTAGCTGTTGTTTAAATTGTTGATAGCGTTTATTACGGCTGCGCGTTTTTGTGGAACAATATCACGGACAAGGTAACAAGTAATTTTGGCGTCGCCTTTTGTAGTAACTGTCAAAAATAAATCCAGACTGGGTAAATTTTTTGCATTAAAACTAAGCGAAAAAAATACCTTATTGTCGTTAACTTTGGAATGGTAACGCAAATCATGGTTTTCCAAGACTTCTTCGACAACTTCACGATAATCAAGGTCTTCATCTTCAAAATTCGTTTCAGCCATAAAATATTACCCCCTAAACCAGAAATTAAAAATTTTTTTAAATAAGTTGTTGGAAAAGAATATTTCAACATTGATAAAATTTTTCCTGCAAGCCCCCCAAAAAAATTATTTTAAAACAAAATGAGTTTCGCTTAACTGTTGCATTGTAGAATTTTCATAATTTACATTTTCTGCGTTGTAGGTTAAAAGTTTCCGCTGTTTTTCTACGCGGGGATTAGGTTGAGGAACGGCTGACAACAAACTTTGAGTGTAAGGGTGGGCAGGATTTGAAAAAATTTCTTGCGTCAAGCCGGTTTCAACCAAATAACCTTTGTGCAAAACTCCAATTTTATCTGAAATATATTTTACCATGCTTAAATCATGCGCAATGAAAAGGTAGGCACAATTTGTTTCGTCTTGAATATCTTTCATAAGATTTACAACCTGCGCTTGAATTGAAACATCAAGTGCGGAAATACATTCATCAGCGATAATTAATTTGGGACTCATAACGAGAGCGCGGGCAATTCCTACACGCTGCCTTTGTCCGCCGGAAAATTGTTGCGGATAACGTTCAGCGTGCGCGGGCGATAATCCAACTTTTTTTAAAATTGTAGAAATAATTTCATTGCGTTCTTTCAAATTTGAATAAAGTTTGTGAATATCTAAGCCTTCAGCAATTATATCGCCAACTTTTTTTCTGGGATTCAAACTTGACATAGGGTCTTGAAAAATCATCTGCATATTTTTTCTAAGCATACGGCGTGTTTTATCGCTAAGATTTCCTGAAATTTTTCTACCGTTAAAAATAATTTCGCCGTCAGTCGGATCATACAAGCGAATGACACTGCGCCCAATGGTAGTTTTGCCGGAGCCACTTTCCCCAACTAAGCCGTAAGTTTCGCCTTCATTAATTTCAAAAGAAACGCCGTTGACAGCTTTAACCGTAAAACTGCGCGAAATTTTAAAATGCTGTCGAAGATTTTTAACTTGCAATAAAGCCATTATAAATCAGCCGCCTTTCTGGAACGTTCAAGGCGCGCTTTTAATTCCGGCGGCAATTCAATTTTTGGCGCGTCGGGGTGAAGTAGCCACGTTGCCGCGTAGTGAGTTTCAGAAATTTTGAACATAGGCGGCGCGGCTTTTTCGTCAATTTTCATAGCAAATTTATTTCTTGCGGCGAAGGCGTCGCCAGTTGGTTCGTGTAAAAGATTAGGCGGGCTGCCGGGTATTGAATATAATCTGTCGTCGTCAGTTTCTAAATCCGGCATTGCAGAAAGTAAACCCCACGTGTAAGGGTGGCGCGGGTCATAAAAAATTTCGTCAACCGTGCCCGTTTCAATAATTTTTCCGGCGTACATTACGTTGACAAAATCTGCAACTTTCGCCACAACTCCTAAATCGTGAGTTATGTAAATTACCGAAAGATTCATTTGCGATTGAATGTCTTTAATCAGATTTAAAATTTTTGCTTGAATTGTAACATCAAGCGCGGTTGTCGGCTCGTCGCAGATTAAAATTTTTGCCTCGCAGGACAGCGCAATAGCAATTACAACACGTTGACGCATACCGCCGGAAAGTTGGTGCGGATAATTTTTTATACGTTTTTCGGCGTCAATAATTCCTACAAGATTTAAAAGTTCAACGGCTTTTTTTTCGGCGTCTGAAGTTGAAATTTTTTTGTGAAGGAGCATACCTTCCATAATTTGTGCGCCAATAGTCATTGTAGGATTTAAACTTGTCATAGGGTCTTGAAAAACCATTGCTATTTGTTGCCCGTTAATTTTTTGGCGTAAATCTTTTTTTGAAAAAGTTAGCAAGTCAACTGTTTGCCCGTTGAAATTATAAAAAATATTTCCACTGTTGATAATACAGTTTGAATCCAATAATCCGGTAACAGCTTTCATTGTGACGGATTTACCGGAGCCGCTCTCGCCCACAAGTGCAACAGTTTTTCCGCGCGGTAAATCGAAATTGACGCCGCGTATTGCGTGGATATTTCCGGCGTTTGTGCGAAATGTTATATCCAGATTTTTTATTGAAAGGATAATTAATATCACGCCCTTAAATATGTTAAGATTTATTTTGGAATTATAAAAGGAATTTATAAATTTGGCAATAAAGAGAATACATTTCAAGGAACTTTTTGACACTTCCACGCTGCAAAAATTAAAATCTGACTAAGAGTTTGATGAAATTTTGCGCTCTTGAATCTAAAGTGATAAAATTCGGCTTAATAATGAACTTGTGATAAAGTTATTCTGCCGTCGGTGGCAACGATAAAATTTATGGTTATCCCGGCAATGAAGTTATATTTGAAGATAAAATTTAACTGACAATATTTAAAAGAAGGTTTAAAAATTTGAGTGAAGAAATTTTAAAATTCGTGCCGCTGAATTTCTCAAGCAACGCGGCAGTTTTGCTGATTAATTCAGAAAAATATTTGGCGGGCGTAAAAAAAATAATGCCCAACGCGCAATTTTTAATTTTAAACAGTTGGGACTTACCGCTAGAGCCGAAGATTTTTGACGTGATAATTTCTGAAGACTGCTTGACGTACGGCGAAAATTTTTACCGGCGGCTTGCAGAATTAAATCACTTGCTGAAAGATTCCGGCTTTGTATTAACGCAATTTTTGAACGTGCGATTTATTGGAGTGTTGGAAAGTTTAAGGCAAGGAATTTTTTCAGCGCAGGAAGAAAGATTTTGGGCAAAATGGGACGTTGTAAAAATTTTGAACGACGCCAATTTTAAGGAAATAAATTTTTTAGAAGGCGAAAAATTTAAAATTTCTGCCAAAGAATGGGAAAATTTCGGCTTTGATAATTTTAATGACGATTTAATTACAAAAATTTGGTACGTGAAGGCTTGCAAATGTACCGCTGAAGTTGTAGCACTAAAAGAAATGTACACGCCGGAAATTCGCTCGGAACTTTCAAGACTTTTACACCGCGTCGAATACGATATTGACGCAGAAAAAAATTTGGCGGCTTTGTTAAAACTTTGCCGCCATGAAAATATTTTTGTTGAATATCTTGCAGATTTCATTGAACAAACTGTAATTCACAAGGAAAAAATTTTTAATATTTTGCGTCCGCATCTAAATCTATAATTCCTACTGCATAAGGCGCAACTTCATATTGTTGAAATAAAAAGTGTACGTGCAAATTGTCGTCAAAATAAAAATCTTCCGGCGTTTTAGTTAATCGTTGAAAATCTTGAAAAAGATAAAGATTATTTTTGGCGGCGTAGGTGCGGAGTTTTTTTGTAAGTTCTTCCGGCGTGTAGTCAATTTCATTTTTGGCAATTTCGCTCAAAGTGTCTGAAGTAAGACGTGCGCCGCTATCAGAATTAAAACTCAAGCCGCGACGATAACTCGAAGGGTGCGCCGAATTTTCAAAATTCACGTACTCATTTAAAATAATGCTTAAAATTCCATTTTCGTGGTTGCAGGGAATTTCATAATCAACATTAATCACTACAGAATTAAAATTCCCTTCAGCCCTTTGTTTGTTTGTTTCTTCGATAAATTTTTTAATTTCGTTGCGAATTTCGGAATTGATTTTAATTGAGGCATCCGGATTTTTTGCAATAACCAGCGGATAACTAATATCAGAATCGCCCAAATAAAAAGCTCTGTCAATTTCAGCGGCGTTTGCAAAATTTGTAATGCTTACCATTACAAAAAAAATTGCCGCCATTAAAAATTTTTTCATAAAAAACATTCCTTTTTAATTAATTTGACGCTGTATCAACAATATCAGCATATGCATCAGCGTCTAAATCGATAATTCCTACCGCGTAATGTGCAACAGTTTGCTCTTCAAATAAAAAATGTACGTGCAAATTATCATCAAAATAAAAATTTTCCGGAACTTTGTCCAGCTGTTTGAAATATGAATAAAGCGGGCGATTATTTATTTTTGAATAAAGTTTAAGCCTTCTTGTAATTTCGGCGGGCGTGTAGTCGTTGCCGTGTTTTGCAATTTCGCTTAAACCTGCAACTGTAAGGCGATCGCCGCTGTCAGAATTAAAATTCAAAGTATGTACAATATGCCAAGGGTGCGCCGCACGGTCAATCATTACATATTGGCGAAAAATTATGCTCAAAATTCCGCCGTTGTGGTTGCAGGGAACTTCATAACTAATTTCAAATGCCTTTACCTCTTCGCCGCCTCTGCGGTTTATATCTTCAATCCACAGTTGAATATTTCGGCGAATTTCACTGTTGATTTTTTTTGCGGCGTCAGGATTTAAAGTTGTAACAACGGGATAAGCAAAATCTTGATTGTTGTTATAATAAGCCTTTTCAATGTAGTTGTTATAAGAATCCTTTGTAACTGCCGCTGCGTTCGCCAAGTTTGCAACGCTTAGCACTAAAAAGAATATCCCCAGCCAAATAAATTTTTTCATAAAAATTCCCTTACCTTTTGAAAGATTTTAAAATTGCGCAGATTTTCCGCACGTCATTTTCAGGAAGTTCACCATACATTGGCAAGTTTAAAACTTGACGCCCTATCAAATTTGCAACGGGTAAATTTTCGGCGCGTGAGGAATTTAATTGCCGGTAACAAGTATAATCACTGCATAGCGGGTGAAAATATTTGCGCGTGTAGACATTGTAATTTTTGAACTCATCATAAACTTCATCACGTGATCTGCCAAAAATTTTTTCGTCAATTCGTATAACGTAATACTGATAATTTAGTTTAACATTTTCGGCAACGACGGGCATTAATTTTAAACCTTCGACGCTTGAAAGTTCTTCATTGTAAATTTTGTGCAGGGCAATTCTTTTTTGTCTTTCGCCCTCGACGTAATTTAACATAATCCTGCCAATAGCGGCGCGGACTTCGTCAAGTTTGCCGTTAATTCCGGGCATAACAACTTCATCTTCATTTTTGATACCGAAATTCTTTAGCAAGTCAATTCGCGGTTTTAAATTTTTATCGCCGTGAACAAGTGCGCCGCCTTCGACTGTATGATAAAGTTTTGTAGCGTGGAAACTGAACATTGAAATATCTCCGAAATTTCCAATACCGCACCCGCCAATTTCTACACCGAATGCGTGCGCCGCGTCATAAATAATTTTCAAGCCGTAACGGTCGGCAACTTCTTGAATTTTTTCAGTATCGCAGGGCGTGCCGAAAACGTGAACAGCCAAAATTGCTGTAGTGTGCGGGGTTATCATCGACTCAATTTTTTCAGCGTCAATATTCATAGTTTCTGAGTCAATATCACAGAAAATCGGCGCAATATTATTCCAACTCAAAACGTGCGGAGTTGCGGCGAATGTAAACGGCGTTGTTATTACTTCGCCGGAAAGTCTTAAACTTTGACAGGCAACCATTAAAGCGATTGTACCATTATTGAAAAGTGAAAGGTACGGAACTTTTAAAAATTGCCGCAATTCATTTTCAAGCCTTAAATGTTGCTCGCCGTTGTTTGTCAGCCATTTTGAATCCCAAATTTCTTGAAGTTTTTCAGTAACTTCTTCGATTTTTGGCAAAACGGGGCGTGTTACATAAATTTTTTCGCTGAAAGGTTCCAAATAAAAATCCCCCTTCATTAACCTATTGAAAAATTAAAATATTTGGGGCTTTAATTTTGTTGATTTTGAACGCCGTTACAATGTAGACGGGATTTAAAGCCTCTGCCATATCATAAAAGCCGAGATTTTTTAGGCGGTTAATTTGAACTTGCACGGCGTCATATTTGTATTCTTTGCGGCATTTAAACCAGCCAAGAGCCGTTGATAAATTTTGAATGGTTATACAGTTTAAAACTATTCGTCCGCCCTTGTCAATTTTTTTATCGACAGTGGCTAAAATTTCGTTGAGAAAGCCGCCACTACCGCCAATAATTGCAACGTCGATTTTTGGAATTTTTGACAGCCCGTCGGGAGCCTCTGCATTTATGATTGTTAGATTTTTGACTGAAAATTTTTCTGCGTTTTTTTCAATAAGTTTGACGCCTTCCAATTTTCTTTCGACGGCGAAAACGTGCCCGTTAGTTGCGATTTTAGCCGCTTCAATAGAAATTGAGCCCGTTCCTGCTCCAATATCTATTACAATATCATTGACGCCAATTTGAGCATTTACAAGCGTTAAAATACGAATTTCTCTTTTCGTCATAGGAATTTTGCCGCGTATAAATCTTTCGTCGTCAATTCCTAACATTTTACCACTTCCCTACAATCAAAATGCAATTTTTTACCGGCTCAATTTTTGCCGCGTCGATTAAATTTGTGCAAATAATTTTTTCGTCCGGATAAGAAAGTTTTTCGCAAATTGCAATTTTTGAATTTTCGCTCCAGCCTTTTTTCAGCAAAATTTCTGAAATTGTAGCAGAATTAAATTCATTGTCAGTCAACAAGCCCAAAATTTTTTCCGGCGCAAATTTTAAATCTTCGTCTGAAGGTTTACGCCCGTGAAAACTTAAAAGCGTTGCGTTGTGCCACGGTAAAGCCAATTTTGCAAACGCCAACTGCATTGCGCTGATTGACGGTATTACTTCGATTATTTCCGGCGGAAAATTTTTTCTAAGTAAATCTAAAATTGAATAATAGCCCGGGTCGCCGCTTGCCATTACAATCACTTCATCAATCAAAATTTTTTCTTTCACGAAATTTATTACCGTGTTTAAATCTTTGGTTATCGCGCAGGTTTCCTGATTTTGAGTGGAAAATTCAGCAAGTGCGCGGCGTCCTCCGACCAAAAATTTTGCAGTAGAAATTTTTTCAAGTGCGGCGGGCGTTATAAAATTTTTTGCGCCGGGTCCGATTCCTGCAACGATTATTTTTTTACTGTTCAATTTCACTCTTCCCCAAAATATTTCCGGCGTAGTCAACCAAAATTACGCCAATTTTAATTTCGCCAAAAATATATCTTTCTGCCCTAAAACTTGCACGCGCCGCAATTTTTCTATAGACAATTTCAAGATGATTTTCTGCGATAATTTTTGTGGCGTCTTCAGTTGTATTTGAATTTAAAATTTTTTGTACTTCGACAGAATTTAAACCTTCAGCCGCCGCGTAAGCCGCCAAAGTTTCAAGGCGCGCGTCAGCAACGCGGTTATGTGTATGGAAAATCCCCGCCGCAACTTTTATCAATTTGCCAATGTGTCCGCACAAAATTATTTTTGAAATTTTTCTTTCAGCCGCCGCCTCCAACATAAAGCCGATAAAATTGCTTGTCTGAATAATCGACGCAACAGGATAACCCAATTTCTGTGCGATAGTTTCACCAATTTTGCCCGGTACAAAAATCAAAGTTTCATAGCCCGCCGCCTTTGCAACGTCAATTTGTGGTACGAGTGAATTTTTAAAAGCGTCTTCACTCATTGGGCGCAAAACTCCCGTTGTACCGATAATCGACAAGCCGCCCTCAACACCCAAAATTGGATTCAAAGTTTTTTTCGCAAGTTCCACACCCGCCGGTATGGAAATTTCAACTTCTAATCCTGTAACGTTAAATTCGGCGGCAACATTTTTAATCAGTTGACGCGGCGCGGGATTTATCGCAGGTTCGCCTATTGGAAGTTGCAAGCCGCTTTTTGTAATTGTACCGACGCCGAGTCCTGCGCGAAAAATTATTTCGTTGCTGGAATTTTTTTTTGTTACAGTAAAAATCGACACGCCGTTTGTAATGTCAGGGTCGTCGCCGGAATTTTTTATAACTTCGACTTTTATGCCGTCAGAAATTTTTTCAACGCTGTTTATTGGAATATTTAAAATTGTGCCGTCAAGCGCGGTAATTTCTACAGATTTTACAATTTCGCCGCTTGAAAAATAAATCAACGCCGCCTTGACGCCCGCCGCCGCCGCCGCGCCCGTTGTAAAGCCGCCGCGCAAAAATTTTTTATTCATTGTTTGAAAGCCCTGAAATTTTCTTTAAAACCTTACACAGCTTTTCGCAAATTTCCTCGTCATCATCTTTGTACACAAAAAATTTTTTGTTTGTTACGGGACTGTACCAAATGTCATAATGCACAAAATAATTTTCAAGCTCAAGCATTTTTCTGAAAGAATCAGTATCCGCTTCAATTTCTTCAACAAATGCGTTGGCGTCAAGTTTGAAAAATTTAAAATCTGTCGAAAGTGGAATTTGTTCGCCGTCATCTTCCATTTCGATTAATGCTAAATTTAGAATTTCCCACGCCATATTTTTTGCGTCATCAAGATTTTTTCCTTGTGCAACGGCATTTTCAATGTCAGGAAATTTTATAAAATAATAACCGCTTAAATCTTCCACCGGAATAAAAATCGCAGGATAAACATATTTCATAAAATCACCTGTTGCCATACATTTTGGCGTAATAATTCTGATATTCGCCGCTGATAATTTTTTCCCACCAATTTTTATTTTCCAAATACCAATCGACAGTCTTTTTAATTCCGTCGTCAAATTTAGTTTTGGGCGTCCAGCCTAATTCAGTTTTAATTTTCGTAGGATCAATGGCGTAGCGTTGATCGTGTCCTTTCCTGTCAGTCACAAACTCAATTAAATCTTCGCCCTTGCCCAAAATTTTTAAAATAGTTTTGACAACTTCCAAATTAGTTTTTTCGTTGTGCCCGCCGATATTGTAAACTTCGCCGACTTTGCCTTTGCGAATAATTAAATCAATCGCCGCGCAATGATCCTCAACGTACAACCAATCACGAACATTTTCGCCCGTGCCGTAAACCGGCAATTTTTTATTATTCAGCGCATTAATAATCATAAGCGGGATTAATTTTTCCGGGAAATGATAAGGTCCGTAATTGTTGGAACAGCGGGAAATTGTAGCGGGAATTTGATAAGTGCGTTGATAAGCTTGTACCAATAAATCAGCTGACGCCTTGCTTGCAGAATACGGGCTTGACGTATGCAAATTTGTTTTTTCAGTAAAAAATAAATCCGGTCTGTCAAGCGGTAAATCGCCGTAAACTTCGTCGGTTGAAACTTGATGAAAACGTTTCACGCCGTATTTTTTGCAAGCGTCAAGTAAAATGCTCGTGCCGATAATATTTGTGCGCAAAAAAAGTTCGGGGTCTTCTATGGAGCGGTCAACGTGACTTTCAGCCGCAAAATTTACGACAATATCCGGCGCGTCAAATTCAAAAAGCCTGTAAACTTCGTCGCGGTTGGAAATATCGCCGCAAATAAATTTAAAACGTGGATTATCTTCAGCATATTTCAAATTTTCCAAATTTCCGGCGTACGTCAATTTATCGTAGCAAATAATTTCATCTTCAGAATTTTTAAGCTCGTAGTAAACAAAATTACTGCCGATAAATCCCGCGCCGCCGGTTACAATAATTTTCATTAAAATTGGCGCGTCAATATCCTAAAGTTTTGCTTATGGAAAAAGCCGCGCCATTTCACCTGCCTTTTCTTTATTTTTTAATGTTAAAATTTTTTATGCAAGTACCTTTTCAAAATTAAAAGCCCAAAATCCGCTCTAATTTCAACGTAGCGGTACTTACAAAATCTTTTACAAGGTTTTATATTCAAATGAAATTTAACCCGCCTTAAAATCGATTTTTGGCATCTTCCAAAATTTTTTAAGCTCTTTCATTAAAATTAAAAGCCCAAAATCCGCTCTAATTTCAACGTAGCAGCACTTTCAAAAACTTTTACAAGGTTTTATATTAAAATGAAATTTAACCCGCCTTAAAATCGATTTTTTGCATTTTCCAAAATTTTTTAAGTTCTTTCATTAAAATTAAAAGCCCAAAATCCGCTCTAATTTCAACGTAGCGGCATTTTCAAAAACTTTCACGAGGTTTTATGAAATTTAACACGCCTTAAAATCGATTTTTTACGTACTTAAAAATTTTTTAATCTCTTTCGTCAAAAATAAAATTAATCTGTCCACTTTCGATTCTGTCTTTTAAAAAGGGCGCGTTTGCATCTTTGTCAGCCAAAATTGTAGGCGTTGCAGTCCAGTCAATTCCAATTTGTGGATCGTCCCAGCGAATGTTGCCTTCCAAATGCGGCGCGTAATAATTGTCAGCCTTGTACTGAATTTCAACATTATCAGTCAAAGTTATAAAGCCGTGCGCAAATCCACGCGGGATTAAAAGTTGGCGTTTATTTTCGGCTGTCAAAATTGCACTCGTCCATTTGCCGAATTGCGGAGAATTTTTGCGAATATCTACAGCAACATCTAAAAGTTCGCCGCGTGTGCAACGTACAAGTTTAGCCTGCGCCATTGGGTTAAGTTGATAATGCAAGCCGCGCAGAGTTCCTTTTTGCGCAGAAAAAGATTGATTATCTTGTACAAAATCAAAGTTCAAGCCCGCCGCGTCAAATTTCGCCTTCGACCATGTTTCCATAAACCAGCCGCGCGCGTCGCCAAAAACTTTCGGCTCAATAATGTAAACTCCCTTTAAATCTGTTTCAAATACCGGCATTGTAATTCTCTCCTTTCAGTTGCTCATAGGGAATAAGGATTAGGGGTTAAGGAATTTTCCCTAGCCCTTAGTCCTTGTTCCTTAGCCCTTATTTCCTAAACGTTGCAAATATTTTCCGTACTCATTTTTTGAGAGCGGCTCGGCAAGTTTCAAAAGTTGTTCAGAATTTATATAGCCCATTCTGTAAGCAATTTCTTCAATGCAGGAAATTTTCAAGCCCTGTCGCGTTTGAATCGTTTGTACGAAAGTTGCCGCCTGTAACAGTGATTCGTGAGTACCCGTATCAAGCCACGCATAACCGCGCCGCATTTTTTCGACGCGCAATTTTCCGCGCTCCAAATAAATTTTATTCACGTCAGTAATTTCAAGTTCGCCGCGTGCTGAAGGTTTTATCGACTTTGCAACGTCAACAATATCTTTATCGTAAAAATATAAACCTGTAACGGCGTAATTTGAACGGGGATTTTTCGGCTTTTCCTCAAGCGAAATTGCCTGCCCTGTTTCCTTATTAAATTCAACAACGCCGTAACTTTCGGGGTCGTTCACGTAGTAAGCAAAAACCGTCGCTCCCTCTT
>CALGGV010000211.1 GCA_937915725.1 uncultured Selenomonadales bacterium | reverse complement strand
GTTGTAAAATTGCAAGTTCCGGCAGGTAAGGCAACACCTGCGCCGCCGGTAGGTCCTGCACTCGGTCAAGCCGGCGTAAATATTATGGCATTCGTTAAAGAATTTAATGATCGCACAGCGCAACAAGTCGGCTTAGTTATCCCCGTTGTAATTTCGGTTTATGAGGATAGATCTTTTTCATTCATTACCAAAACTCCACCGGCGGCAGTATTGCTGAAAAAGGCGGCTGGTATTGAAAAAGCATCGGGCGAACCTAACAAAAACAAAGTTGCAAAAATTCCACGCGCTAAGGCTGTTGAAATTGCTGAACTCAAAATGAAAGATTTGAACGCGGCGTCAGTTGAGGCGGCAACTCGTATGATTGAAGGAACTGCAAGAAGTATGGGAATTGAGATTGTTGCTTAATTTCTGTAGATTGTGGGAGATTAATTCGTTTGTACCACGATTGGAGGAGTTTTTTTAATGGCAAAGAAAGGCAAAAAATATCGTGCGGCGGCTGAACTTTTGGAAGCCGGTAAATTGTACGATGTCGAAACAGCTGTAGATTTAGCGAAAAAAACCGCTACTGCCAAATTCGATGAAACTATTGAAATGCACGTTCGCTTGGGCGTTGATCCTAAGTATAACGATCAACAAGTACGCGGCGCAGTCGTTCTTCCTAACGGCACAGGTAAATCTAAGCGCGTTTTAGTTTTCACGAAGGGCGATAAGGTTAAAGAGGCTGAAGACGCCGGCGCAGATTTTGTAGGTTCAGATGAACTTATTGAAAAAATCAAAGGCGGCTGGTTTGATTTTGATGTTGCAGTAGCTACGCCGGATATGATGGGCGTTGTTGGGCGTCTCGGTAAACTTTTGGGACCGCGCGGCTTAATGCCTAACCCAAAACTCGGTACCGTTACGATGGATATTGCAAAGGCTATTTCTGAACAAAAAGCCGGTAAAGTTGAATATCGTACTGATAAAGCCGGTAACATTCATTGTCCAATAGGCAAGGCGTCTTTTGAAAATCAGAAACTCGCCGAAAATTATCAAACTTTGCTTGATACTTTAATTCGCGTAAGACCGGCGGCGGCTAAGGGACAATATATTAAATCTGTTACGCTTAGTTCCACAATGGGTCCCGGCGTTCCCGTTGTTTTACCGTGATTTAAGGATTAAGGATTAAGGGCTAAGGATTAGGGATTTTTTCTTTAATCAAAAATAAGACCACAGACAGCAGGTTTGGCTTGCCAATTAAAGTTCCTGCCGAGGTCGGAGTTTACCATTAAAAAAACGTCTCCGATTGTCTTTGGTCGGGGATTTTTTAATTCCCGTTAAATTTTTTCGGGAGGTGAATTTAAAGTGGGTGTAACACCTAAGAAACAGGCTGTAGTTGCTGAAATTAAAAATTGGCTTGAAAGTGCAAAAAGCGTTGTCATTACCAGTTACAAAGGTTTGAACGTTGCCACAGATACTCAAATGCGCCGTGAACTGCGCGAGGCAGGCGTAAGTTACAAAGTTGTAAAAAATACAATGTTGAGACTTGCCGCAAAAGATTTGGGAATTGAAGGGCTTGATTCTCATCTTGAAGGTACGACGGCTATTGCTTTTTCAACAACTGATGCGGTTGCTCCGGCAAAAATTCTCGTAGATTTTATGAAGAAAAACAAGCTGGAAGATCCGGGTATTTTGACAATTAAAGCGGGTATTCTTGATAAAAAAGTTCTTAGCGATAAGGAAGTTAAAGCATTGGCAGCATTGCCGAGCAAGGAAGAACTTATTGCAAAACTTTTGGGCAGCATGAACGCTCCGCTTTCCAATACGGTTGGACTTCTTTCCGCTATTATTCGCAACGCTATTGGCGTTATCGACGCTCTGCGTGAGAAAAAAGAAAAAGAAGCAGCTTAATTAGGGAATAGGGACTAAAGGCTAAAGACTAGTGATTAGTTCCTGTAAAATTTGAAAATAGTTAAAATTTGGAGGAAAAATAAAATGGCTATGACTAAAGAAGAAATTATTGAAGCTATTGGCTCAATGACAGTTTTGGAACTTTC
>CALGGV010000210.1 GCA_937915725.1 uncultured Selenomonadales bacterium | reverse complement strand
TATATCTGCATTAAATTTTATTCACGTCAAAAATTATTTTTTCAACACGCTCTAGCAAACATATCTTATACGGTTTTGATTTTTCGGTGAAAAATTATTTTATAGGTTTAACTCTTTCTTTGAAGATTTTGTAAGTCCAGCCTTGATAAATTAAAACTACCGGAACAAGTACAACCGCGGCGATTGTCATAATTGTTAAGGTGTAGGGAGTTGACGCCGCGTTATAAATCGTCAAGCTCCATTCCGGATTCAAACTGGAAACCATCAACCGCGGGAATAACGCTATAAAAAGTGCAACCGTGGTAATTGCGATTGTTACTGAAGTTGTAACGAACGCCGCCTTTGCCGCTCCTTCCTTGACGAATGACCAGCCAGCCGAAAGTATTCCCATTGCTGCCGCAAAAATTATTACGCCCGTCATTTTCGACATTACGTCCGTATAAAATACAGACAAAATTACAAAGGCAAGGTAAGCCGTCCAAGATACAGCTCCAAATATCCGCGCCTTTCTTTTCAAGTCTAACAAAAGTCTTTCGTCCGCAAGTTTGATGCTTAAAAAATTTGCGCCGTGAAATATAAATAAAGTTACAAAAAATATTCCTGTAACGATTGTGTACGGACTCAACAAGTCAAAAAAATTTCCGGTGTAATGCATTTTGGAATCAATCGGCAAGCCTTGTAACAAATTCGCCATTGCCACGCCCCAAAGTAACGCCGGTACAAAACTTCCAAAAATTATTGCGCCGTCCCAAAAATTTATCCAATCTGAATTTTTAAATTTGCCGCGCAGTTCAAACGCCACGCCGCGCATTATCAGCGCAAATAACATTAAAAATAACGCCAAATAAAATGTGCTGAACATTGAGGCGTAAAAGTGCGGAAAAGCCGCAAAACTTGCGCCGCCCGCCGTTATCATCCAAACTTCATTTGCATCCCAAACAGGACCTATCGCTTTAATAAATTGCGTGCGTTCATTTTGACTGCGCCCCAACATTAACATTCCAACGCCGTAATCGAAACCTTCCAAAATAAAAAATCCCGTGAAGAGTACCGCAATTAAAATAAACCAAATTAAATTTAAATCCATTTTATTCAGCCTCCCCGGTAATTTTTGTTCGGTTAATGAATTTTATCGCCGCAAATACCGCCAAAATCGCCAAAAACAGGTATATCGCCGTAAAACCTATCAAAGTTGCCCAAACGTCCCAACTAGTCAAATTTGGGCTTAAAGCGGCTGAAGTTTTTTGCAAGCCTACAACTATCCACGGTTGCCGCCCCGCCTCCATTATGTACCAGCCAACAGAATTTGCGATAAACGGCAACGGTAAAAGTACCGGCAAAAATTTAAAGCAACAAGCAAATTCTTTGATTCTGTCTCTAAAGAAAAACGAAATGACGCCCATTACAAAAGTTATAAAAAGTAACAAGCCGCCGGTTCCTACCATAATTCTAAAACTCCAAAACATTCCCTTGACGTCCGGAATATAATTGCCCGGTCCGTACTTTTCCTGCGCCTCTTTTTGAAGGGCGTTAATTCCTTTAATTTCGCCGCTGAATGAATTGTACACCATAAAACTAAAAAGTTTTGGTATTAAAATTTCAGAATCATTGCGCCTTTTTTCTTGGTTAATGTCAGCAACAACAGCGAAAGGCGCGGGATCTTCAGTTTCCCATAAAGCCTCGATTGAAGAAAGTTTCATTGGGTTGCCGGTGTTCAAATATTGAGTATGCAAGTGTCCGCTGCCAATGACGCCCATTACGCCCAAAAATGTAAAAAGTACTGCGCGACGCAAAGTGCGAACAAACATTTCACGGGAAATTTCATCAGTGGCAATTTTCCACGCGCTAATAATTATTACCAAAAAGCCCGCCGTTGTAATTCCTGCAAAAAAGGCGTGCGAATATTCGCCGAGCACGTAGCGATTAGTAATTAATTCAAAAATGCTTGTCATAACTGCGCGCCCGTCTTCAATTTCGTAGCCTACGGGGTGTTGCATAAAAGAATTCGCAACCAAAATCCAAAACGCCGATAAATTACTTCCAAAAGCTACAATCCAAATGCAAAGGCAATGTAACTTTTCGCTGATTTTATCCCAGCCGAAAATCCAAATTCCAATGAAAGTTGACTCAAGAAAAAAAGCCGTCAACGCCTCAA
>CALGGV010000209.1 GCA_937915725.1 uncultured Selenomonadales bacterium | reverse complement strand
CTTGTGACTTTAAGACTAAGAAAACGTGAGTAAACGCGGAGGTTACTTTAAATTTTGTAACCTTAAACGCGAAAAACGCAGGCGGGCGTCGATTCTTTCTTTTGTTAGACTTTTCTTTCTTCTAAAGAAAGAAAAGCCGACTTGTTAAATTTTCGTAAACAACTCCTAAAACCATTTGAGGCTAGAATTTATTCAGCAAAATAAAAAAAGCCGCGCAGTAAGAATTAAAGCGTTTGTACTGCGCGTTTTTTATTGCGGATTTAAATTTTATTTTGAAACAAAATTATTATTTTTCTGAACGAAACGCCAAAGGAAATTTGCGGCATCGCCCGCGTAGTCAATATTGATTCTTTTTGTTGCCAAAATTTCCGTCTGAAAATTCTCAACAGTTTCAATAAACAATTTATCGCCGCACAAGTCAACGCCGTAATGATTTTTTGTAATTGCCATTGCTTGAGTTAATTTGCTCGGACCGTTGCACAATTCGCGCAGATTATTTTTTTGCCGCCGTTCCTGCATTAAATTAATTCCTGCGACAGGTTGCAGGGCGCGTATCAAAATTGCCTCCGGAATTTCTGCAACGTTTGCAACCACATTCATACAAATATTTTTGCCGTAAATCAAATAAATATAAGCAAAGCCGCCTTCGCCAAAAGTAATTTCAGTGCGCTTAGTTCGCCCTTTGTAAGCGTGCGCCGCCGCGTCAATTTTGCCCATATAAGCCTCAACTTCAACGATAATTCCCGCCGTTAAACCTGCCGCCGAATTATGAACTAATTTTTTGCCAATTAAATCTTTTGCAACTTCTAAGCCGGAACGCAAATAAAATCCTCGTGGAAGTTTCATCTTGCCATTTCGTAAATATTAATCATATCGTCAAAATAAAGTCTTTTTGCCGAGCCAACACCGCCGCCGGTTGCTTTTTCGCAGGATTCCGCCATTTCGTGAATTTGATCATCAGTCGGATTAACTCCAAGTTCAGAAAGTTTTGTAGGCATACCAATTTTTCTGTAAAAAATTTCCAATTCTTCAATCCCGCGCAGTGCCAATTCATCATCAGTTAAGCCGACGGGATTTACGCCCATAACATTTACGGCAAATTGAGTAAAACGCGGCAAGCAACTTCTGTAAACATAACGCGCCCAACTTCCCCAAAGTGCCGAAAGTCCCGCGCCGTGTGTCGTGTTAAACATACCGTTAATTTCATATTCCAAATTATGAGTAGCGAAATCGCCGCCGTCATTTCCGCAACCGGTTAAGCCGTTGTGCGCTAAACTTGACGCCCACATAATTTCTGCGCGCGCGTTATAATTTTTGGGGTTGAGGCGAAGAATATTTGCATTGTGCATAACAGTTTTCAAAAGTCCTTCAGCAATAGCGTCAGTAAGTTGCATATTGCCGCCGTTTGTAAAATATCTTTCCATAGTGTGCATCATAATATCAACGCAACCCGCCGCCGTTTGATAATCCGGTAAACTCATTGTAAGTTCAGGATTCATAATTGCAAATTTAGGGCGTGCAAGCGCGTCCCCAAAACTGCGCTTTTTCTTTGTTTCTTCATTTAGGATAACAACATTTCGGCTCATTTCACTGCCCGCCGCCGCTATTGTCAAAATTGAACCGACAGGCAACGATGCCTTAGGAGTTCTTTTGCGTTCAAAAAGTTCCCAAACGTCCTCTTTCGGCTCGGCAAGCGCAAACGCTATAGCCTTAGCTGAATCTATTACACTGCCGCCACCTACCGCCAAAATAAAATCTACTTGATTTAATGTACCTTGCGCAAATCCTGTACGAACTTTATCAAGGTGTGGATTAGGTACAACGCCGCCCAATTCTACGTGAAAAATTCCCGCCTCGTCCAAAAGTTCCTTGACTCTTCCGATTAAACCGGATTTTACCGCGCTACCCATTCCATAATGTATTAAGACACGTTTACCGCCATATTTTTTTATCAGGATTCCAACGCTTTTTTCTGCGCCACGCCCAAAAATTATCCTTGTGGGAGTGTAATATTCAAAATTATGCATCCTCAACCGCCCTTTCTCATTTTTCTTTTCAAGTCTAACAGTTTCTTTTGCAACGGTCAAGTTTCAAAATTTTTACCTAAAACTAAAAAACTCGGCAACTTACCGAGCGTTTTAATTTATTTCAAATGGAGATTTTTCATTGAATTATCTATGTTTATTACCTCCATTGTTCAGCAAACTTCCAAATGAAAAAAAGTTTAACAGCAGGTTTTAAAAAACCGTGCGTAGCTTTCCGAATTTAACATAAAAACCGCCGGCGAAAATTCAATTACAATAGCGAAAATTACGCCCGATTTTGTCGGATTTGAGGAAGTTTTATTCGGTTAGTCACAACGTGCCTAGCGATTTGTAACAAATTGAATAAATTGAACTTAATCTGAAAATATCAAGCGTTTTTTTAGTACAACAACTGTTTTCATATAAAACTTGACATTATCCCAAAAATTAACCTGCGGCTAAAGGTTGTCCGGAAATTGAAATTAATTTTTTCTTTGTAATTTCGTAAGTGTCAACTTCAAAAATTCCTTGACATAAAAAACTGTTAATAGCGTCGATTTTTGCAATAGCGGTATCAATTCTTTTGCTGGAGCCTTTGACGTACGCGCCAATGTGAATTAAATCTTCAGCGTCGCGGTAAGTAGCCATTAACGCCCGCATATTCTGCGCGGCTTGCAAATGTTCAGGGCTTACAACTTCATTCATTACGCGGCTTACACTGCCCAAAACATCAATAGCAGGAAAATGATTTTGCGCGGCAATATTTCTATCCAAAACTATATGACCGTCCAAAATGGAGCGCACGGCGTCCGCTATTGGCTCGTTCATATCGTCGCCGTCAACCAAAACTGTATAAATTCCGGTAATGGAGCCCGTGTCACTTGTACCGGCGCGTTCCAATAACCGCGGCAAAAGTGCAAATACTGAAGGCGTATAACCGCGCGTTGCAGGCGGTTCGCCGATTGTTAATCCAACTTCACGTTGCGCCATTGCAAAACGCGTTACTGAATCCATCATCAAAATTACTTTGTGTCCGTTGTCTCGAAAATATTCAGCAATAGCTGTAGCAGTCATTGCGCCCTTGATTCTTACAAGTGCCGGCTGATCTGAAGTTGCAACAACTACAACCGCGCGTTTCAAGCCTTCCTCGCCTAGATCACGTTCAATAAAATCCCTAACTTCACGCCCGCGCTCGCCTACAAGCGCAATAACGCTAATATCTGCCTCCGTGTTACGCGCTATCATTGAAAGAAGGGTAGATTTTCCAACGCCGGAGCCCGCCATAATTCCAATTCGCTGTCCACTGCCCAAAGTCATTAAGCCGTCAACTGCGCGAACTCCAACATAAAGATTTTCTTTGATACGCGGACGTTTTAAAGGCGGCGGCGGCGGAGCTTGCAAAGGATATTCAATTTTTGATTCTATTGGCGGCAAGCCGTCCATTGGATTTCCTAAGCCGTCCAAAACGCGCCCCAAAAGTTCTTCCCCAACTTTTACTTGTAATGTTTTTTGCGCGGCTATAACTTCACAGCCCGGACCTACGCCTTGCATTTCGCCTACCGGCATTAACATTACTTTTCCTTCACGAAATCCGACAACTTCAGCCGGAATTGGCGGCAAATTTGGAGTTTTTGGGTAAATGTAGCAAAGTTCGCCCACACTTACTGCAGGTCCGCTCGTTTCAATTACTAATCCTACAACTTGCACAACTTTTCCCGTAAGTTTTATCGTTTTGCATTCGTCAATTACATTTCTTAATCTTCTTAAGCTGATTTCATTTTTTATCATAGTCATTCCTCGCGCAGATTTTTTAAATTTTTATAGCAAATATTTTCGTACCTGTCAAATAAAAAACGCCGTGCAACCTGCGCGACTTTTAAAGAATTTCTTAATTTAATTTTTTAGCCTCAAAAAACGCGCTGAAATTGTCTACAACGCACGTTTGACATTTGGTACGATACTTTATATCAAAAAGTTTTTGAAGGCGGCTTAGAATCGATTTTCAGCTTTTAGACGAAAAAAAACGCCGTGCAACCTGCGCGACGTTAAATTTTGTATAGTTTCTACGCTATAGTATGTTAACAAATGGAAGATTAAAAGGTGCGTTAGACGCCCGCCGCACTCCGTTTTTGCTTGTGACTTTAAGTTTAGGTAACGTGAGAAAACGCGGCTGGAACTTTAAATTACTTTTTGTTTGACGCGAAAAACGCAGGCGGGCGTCGATTCTTTCTTTGCCAGGCGTTTCTTTCTTCTAAAGAAAGAAATGCCGACTTGTTAATTCTTAAAATTTTGTAAACAACTCTTAACTAAAAAGCGAAATAAAAAAATTTACAATATCTGCCAAAATGCTAAAAATCCCTATAACTATTTCTAAGATTTCAAGAATAGGCGGAAACGCAAAAATTCCAACTACAACAAAAATAACTACTTCCAAAATTCCAAAAATAAAACTTTCAACTTTTTCTATTGGCGTTTTTTCTTCGCCGGTTAATTTTTCCCAAAAACTTCTGCGCCTGAAGAAAATAATCACCCGCTCTCACTAAAATTTTTATCAAAAAATATTCTGATTTATTATAGCAGAGTGCCCCCCCGTCAAGTTTGTTATATTAAGAAATAAAAAAAGTGCGCCGCATTTTCACAGCGCACCGAGAATTTGTTAAAAAAATTTTATCCTAAAGTTTTGCTGACTGTAACAAGTTCTTTTCTGATTTGAATATGTTGCGGGCAAACTTTTTCACACGCGCCGCACTTGATACAATCGCCGGCTGATTTTTTGCCGTGCATTGTTACAAGCCAATGTTCCTGTTGTTTTGCAGTCTCAAGATTTTTGTACAGCGTGTAAATATTCATAGCGGTAAACGAGCCGGAAATACCGATATTTTGCGGGCAAACTTTCGCACAATAATTACAGGTTGTACAAGGAATAAGCGGAATTGACGCCATAACGCGGCGCGCCTCTTCGACGGTTGCTTTTTCTGAATCGTTGAGTTTTTGGAAATTTTCCATGTAGGAAGTATTATTTTCCATTTGTTCCAAATTTGACATACCGGAAAGGACAGTAATGACGCCGTCCAAACTTGCCGAAAAACGAATAGCCCAACTTGCAAGGGAGGCGTCGGGATTAGCTTTTTTGAAAACTTCAGCAACTTGTTCAGGCGGATTAGCCAACAAGCCGCCTTTTACCGGCTCCATAATTATAACCGGTTTACCGTGCTTGCGCGCCATTTCGTAAACGCCGCGGGATTGAATTGCAGGATTTTCCCAATCTGCATAATTAATTTGCAACTGTACAAATTCTGCCTCAGGATGTTTGGTTAAAATTTCGTCCAATTCTTCCGGCGTGGAATGGAAAGAAAATCCTACGTGCTTAATCTTGCCGAGTTTTTTCTGTTCAAATACAAAATTCCACAAATCGAAGTCTTCAAAAAATTTCGTGCGCCCTTCGCCCAAATTGTGCAAAAGATAAAAATCGAAATAACCCGCGCCCGTTTGTTTCAATGAAGTTTCAAATTGTGCGATAGCATCTTCACGAGTTTTACAATTAATCCAGGCGGCGTTTTTTGTAGCGAGCTGGAATTTTTCACGCGGATAACGTTCAACGAGTGCTTGACGAATTGCATCTTCACTGCCGGGATAAGCCCACGCTGTGTCAAAGTAAGTAAAGCCTTTCGACAAAAAAATATCGACCATTTGTTTGACTTGTTCAACGTCAATGACTTCATCTTTTTTCGGCAGGCGCATAAGCCCAAAGCCGAGTTTTTTAATTTCTTCTCCTAAGTAAGCCACGATTAACCCTCCTAAAAAATTTTTTTATACTACACACTAAAATTTTATCAAACGAAAATTTTTTTGTAAATAAAAAAAACGCCGCCTTGAAAATTTTATAAGGAAAATTATTTTCGTAGCGTAAAAAGAATTTTTAATTTATAATTCACAAAAAAGGAGTTTTGCAAATGAAATTTGTATCGTGGAATGTAAACGGCTTGCGCGCCTGTCTCAAAAAAAATTTTATGGAAAGTTTTAAAAATCTTGACGCGGATATTTTCGCCCTGCAAGAAACTAGAATGTTGCAAGAACAAGCGATTATCGATTTAAACGGCTACGCGCAATTTTGGAATAGCGCGGAAAAAAAAGGTTATTCCGGCACGGCAATTTTTACGCGCGTTAATCCAATTTCGACAACTTACGGCTTGAATATCGACGAACACGACCACGAAGGGCGCGTTATAACTTTGGAATTTGAAAATTTTTATTTCGTCAACACTTACACGCCCAATTCAAGGAAATTGGAACGGCTTGAATATCGCTTGAAATGGGAAGATGATTTTCGCTCTTACGTGAAAAATTTGGACGCCGTTAAACCGGTGATAATTTGCGGCGATTTAAATGTTGCACACAAGGAAATTGATTTAAAAAATCCCGCGTCAAATCGTCACAGCGCGGGATTTACTGACGAGGAACGCGGCAAATTTTCTGAACTTTTAAATGCAGGATTTATTGACACTTTCAGATTTTTGTACCCCGACAGAGAAAATATTTATTCGTGGTGGTCAAATTTTCGCAAGGCGCGGGAAAATAATTCCGGCTGGCGTATCGATTATTTTTTAGTTTCAAAAAATCTTGCAGATAAAATTTCCGGCGCGTCGATTGAAGATAAAATTTTGGGCAGTGATCATTGTCCGGTTACTTTGACTTTAGAAAAATTTTAAGCCGTCATTTTCCAAATTGTCGCGCAGGGCTTGCATAAATTTTTTGCCGGGGTCAGGTTTTACTGCAAAATAATCCGGAACTTTTTCAATAAACAAGCCGCTTGCTCTTGCCTCAACTTGTTGATAGTGTCCAAAAACATATTCAATCGTGGGATAATTTTCGTGCAAGTACCGAATTAAATTTATATTCGCCTCAAGTTGCGCGAGCGTTAAATCTTCCTTGCCGTCAACGCCGCCAACATTTTCAATACCAATAGCGCACCAATTATAGCCTATAGCGTGGCGATTTAAAGCATTTTCCGGCGTCAAGCGATAAATTGTGCCGTCCTTGTCAACTACAAAATGTGACGCAACATTCAAAGTCCCTTTGTCAATTCCGCTTGTAAATTCTTCATTGTAAAAATAATCGTAAGTTTCCTCAAAACTTCCATTCGCCGTCCAATGTACAACTATTGCTTGAGGAATTATCGAAGTTACCGAAAAGCCGTAATGTTCAAGCGCGTATTCTTCAATTAAACGTTCTCGATTTTCTGTCCATTCAATCGGCTTGTAAATTATTGGCAAAGTTTCATTCGCCGCGCTTGCCACGCTTAAAATAAAAATCTGTGCGAAGATTATTACTAACAGAAATTTTTTCAATCAAAACAACTCCTTAAATTTTATAAAATGTTATCATAACAAAAAGTACATTTCAACTTAATTGGGCAGGAAAAAGTTTTGTGCTATAATATCGACTGTTACTTTAAAAATTATCGTTAATAAAATTTCAAATTATAAAAACAAGGGAGAAAATTTAATGGAATTACTGGCACCGGCGGGAAATTTCGATGCACTAAAAGCCGCCGTAAACGCAGGCGCAAATGCAGTTTATTTGGCAGGCAGTAATTTTGGAGCGCGTGCCTACGCTGAAAATTTTTCCGGCGAAAATCTGCGCGCCGCCGTAAAATTCGCCCATCTTCATAACGTTGCAATTCACGTTACCACCAATACAATTTTGAATGACAGCGAACTTGAAAATTTTGCCGAGTATATAAAATTTTTGCGCAGTGCAAATGTTGACGCGCTGCTTGTTCAAGATTTAGGAGCGGCAAAAATTATAAAAAATATTGCGCCGGAAATTCCTTTGCACGCCTCAACTCAAATGACTGTTCACAATTTGGAAGGCGTTAAAATTCTTGCTGATTTAGGATTTAGCCGCGTCGTTTTAGCGCGTGAATTAACTTTAAACGAAATTGAAAATATCGCCAAAAATTCTCCGATTGAAACTGAAATTTTTGCACACGGCGCGTTATGTGTTTGCTTTTCCGGACAATGTTTAATGAGCAGTATGATTGGCGGGCGCAGTGGTAACCGCGGGCGTTGTGCGCAACCTTGCCGCCTTCCCTATACTTTGGTTGACGAACAAGGCAATGAACTTTTACAAAATGCGGGCGAATATTTACTTAGTCCAAAAGATTTAAACACGCTTGAAATTTTGCCGCGCCTTGTTGCAGCCGGCGTTGATTCTTTAAAAATTGAAGGGCGTATGAAACGCGCCGAATATGTTGCAACGGTTGTAAAAATTTATCGTGACGTACTCGACAAAAATTTTTCTGTTACTGATGAAGACCACCGGAAACTCGCGCAGATTTTCAACCGTGATTTTACAACCGCTTATCTTGAAAAAAATCCCGGCAAAAATTTAATCAGCGATAAACGCCCAAATAACCGCGGCGTTTTAATTGGGCGCGTTATTGCCGTTGAAAAAAATAAAATTTCTCTCAAGTTGACAGAAAAAATTAACGCAGGAGATCAAGTTGAAATTTGGGTAAAAGTTGGCGGACGCGTTACTTTCACTGTTGAAAATTTTAAGATTGACGGCGATATTTGCACGGTTGAAGTTGACGATACACGCGGCGTTAAAATTCACGACCGCGCCTTTAAAATTTTTGACGCTGAATTAATTTCTGACGCGCGGAAATTTTTTGCTGATGATAATTTTGGAAAAATTCCGGTTGCCGCTGAAGTTTTTGCTGAAGTCGGCAAGCCTTTAACTTTAATGTTGACTGACGGCGAAAACGAGGCAACCGCCGAAACTGATTTTATTGCTGAAGTTGCAAAAAATCGCCCGCTGAATTTTGAAACGCTTTTTAAACAAATTTCAAGGCTTGGCAATTCTGTTTTTGAGTTGGTACTTTTGAAAACGCACATTGAAGGTAATTTAATGGTGCCGCTTAGCGAATTAAACGAAGTCCGCCGCAAATGTACCGAACAACTTGAAAATTTGCGCCTCAAAAAATTTCAAAAATCTACTACTGCCTCTTGTCTTTTGCCTACTGCCTTTCAACCTTACCACGCAGAAAAAACTGAACTTGTTATACAGGTTGATACTTTGGAAAAAATAAAAATCGCCCTTGACAGCGGGGCAGATTCCATTTTGTACGGCGGCGAAAATTTTTGTAACAGAATTATCACGGCGCAGGAAATTTCTCAAGCTGAAAAAATCGTTCATTCTGTCAATAAGAAATTTTATCTTGCAACGCCGCGCATTGTTCGCAACTCCGAAATTTTTAATGTGGAAAAAATTTTAACTGCGGCAAATTTCGACGCGGTTTACGTCCACAATATCGGCACGCTTTATCTTGCCAAAAAAATTTCTGACGCGCCAATTCGTACGGATTTTTCGCTTATAGTTTTCAATTCTGAAACGATTAAATTTCTAAAAAATTTGGGCGTTGAGGGCGTGACACTTTCGCCGGAATTGACGCTCGCGCAGGTTAAATTTTTAATCAAAAAATCTTGCTTGCCGGTTGAATGTATCGTACACGGACGCGCCGAACTTATGATTTCTGCTTACTGCGCCATTGGAAGTTTTTTAGGAAACGTTGAAAATTGCCCGCACGTTTGCCGCAAAAATAATTACTTCCTGCGCGACAGAAAAAATATTTTGTTCCCTGTGGTTACCGACCAATTTTGCCGAATGCACATTTTAAATTCAAAAGTTTTGTCAATGATTGAAAATCGAAAAGAATTTGACGGCGTGGCAAGAATCAGAGTTGACGGCAGATTTTTAACAAATGACGAACTCGCGCAGGTTGTACGCGCTTATAAATTCGGCGGCTCGGAAATTGAAAATTTTACACGCGGGCATTACTTCAGAGGCGCAGAATAAATTTCTTGCAATTTTTATTTTTTGCAGTAAAATATTTTAAAAATTTTGAGAGGAGCTAACTTAATGGCATTGATTGACGATATTTTGGCAACGAATGAAAATTTCTGCGCGAATCTTCCGGAAGAATTTAAAGCGTATGAACACGAAGATCATCACGACAGCAAAATTCCAAAGAAAAAATTGGCAATTTTAGCCTGCATGGATACTCGTACCACTTTATTTCTTGAGCCGGCAATGGGAATTAAACGCGGCGATGCAAAAGTTATTAAAACAGTTGGAAATTGCGTTACCGGTTATTTTGATACGGCTGTTAAAAGCTTGATGGTTGCAATTTATGAATTGGGCGTTCAAGAAATTGCGGTTGTCGGTCATTCTGAATGTGGTATGCAAAAAACAACTTCAGAAAGTTTAACAAAGGCAATGCTTGCACGTGGAATTTCGCCCGACGCTATCAAAATGGTTGAAAAAGAATTGAAAGAATGGGCGGACGGTTTCAAAGACCCCGAACAAAATGTTAGAGACGTTGTAAAACTTTTGAAGGAAGATCCGCTTATTCCAAAAGATGTTAAAGTACACGGACTTTTATTCCACCCACGCTCCGGCAAATTAACTTTAATCAGCAAAGACGAATAAAATTTTTCCGGCAAAAAAATTAAACCGCCTGCAATTTCGCAAGCGGTTTTTTTGATTTTAATATTTTCTAATGTCAAAGGGAATTTGTTTAAAAGTTATTCGGTACTTTATCAATTCGTTATCGCTAAGGTTGCAACTTTCGGCGTAAATTACATAATTTCCGGCGCGGGTTTTAATCTGCGCGAGGGTTGTCCAATTTAAAGTTTCAAAAAAATAATAAGCCGTGTCATTGTTTACACCCAATAAATTTTTTTCTTCGCTCGGTACAAAATTTTTGCCAGTTTCGCTGAAATAAATATAGTCGAAAATTTTTTCAAGCGGTACAGATTCATTTATAAAATCATCTTCGTCAAAAAGTTTTTCGCCTATTTCGTAAAATGTAAATTCGCCGCCGACACGTTTAACCCGTTCAGCTGTAATATTTTCGGCGTAGTCATTCAATTCAATCAAAATAAATCTGCGCGAGCCGCCGTCTTGCCTATTCAGATTTATAACCGCATGCGCTGTTGTCCCGCTCCCTGCAAAGGCGTCAAGTACGATTGAATTTTTATCTGTTGCAAAATTAAAAATAAATTCCAAAAGTTCAACAGGCTTAGGATATTCAAAAATTAAGCCTAAATTTTTTAAAGTGATAGTGCCTTTCGCCGTTGTTCCAATATTTTCTATCCACGTTCCATAGGGCATTGAACTTTCACCGGCAGGAAATTTTCTGTAAATATTTAAAAAGCCGTTTTTATTGACAAGTTCAAGCTGATTATTTTTTAAAAGTTCCTGCGCCGTTTTTTCACTTACACGCCAACGCCCCTCTGTGCCGTCTTCTTTTAAAGGAAAAACTTTTTCGCCTTCAATTTCTATAGGATAAAACATTGTCGGGCGGTCTTCTCGTCTATCAGCTTGCCCCCATTGCCGCAAATTTTCTTTTCTGCCGTCAGATTTTTTTACAATCATTTTGAAATTTAAAACAGAAATATTTTTAGCATAGCAAATTATATATTCGTGTTCACTTGAAATTTTATTGGCAGTGCCAACTTTGCCTTGCTTAGATTTGCAGACAAAATTTGCAACAAAATTACTTTTACCAAAAATTTCATCGCAAATGCACTTTAAATAAAAAAGTTCGTTATCGTCAATAGAAATAAAAATAGCTCCGTCGTCGCGCAGGAGTTTTTGTAAAAGTCTAAGGCGCGGGTACATCATACACAGCCATTTATCGTGGCGCGTTAAATCTTCGCCTTCCTTCCCTACAACCTGCCCGAGCCATTTCTGCAAGCGCGAGTCTGAAACGTTATCATTGTAAATCCAGCCTTCATTGCCCGTGTTGTAAGGCGGGTCTATGTAAATGCACTTGATTTTATTTTCATAGCGCGGCAACAAAGATTTTAAAGCTAACAGATTATCGCCGTGAATAATCATATTGTCAGAATTTCCAACTGAAAATTTTTTGTTTAGGAAATGAAAAGGTACGTGCTGATGATAGGTAACGACTTTATCTTTGCCGAGCCAATTTAACGTGGGCATAATTTTTACCTCAATAAATCTATTTTTTCAATTTCGTAACCATTTTTATTGAGAGCTTTAATAATTCTGTCAATGTGTTGCAAGTTGTGAGTTTCAACAGTTACGCCGAGTAAAACTTTTTTGAAACTGTTTGTAACAAGTGCTTGATTGTGGTCAAGTTTTACAACGTTTGCATTTTCGTCCGCCAAAATTTTTGCAATGTTCAAAAGTTCGCCGGGTTTATCGGGAAGTTGCACATTGAAAGAAAAAATTCTGCCGCGCGCAATTAACGCCTTGTCAATCAAGCCGGACAAAGTGGAAATATCAATATTTCCGCCGCTGACAATCGCCACGACTTTTTTATTTTTGAAATTTAATTTATTCGACGCCGCCAAACTCAAAACGCCCGCGCCTTCAGCAATTAATTTATGTTTTTCAATCAAACTTAAAAGCGCGCTCATAATTTCCATTTCGTTTACTGTAATAATTTCGTCCAGATATTTTTTGCAAAATTCAAAAGTTAAAGTACCGGCAGTTTTTACGGCGCAACCATCGGCAACAGTATCAGCACTTTGCAAAGTCACAATTTTTCCGGCGTCAAGTGCGGCTTTCATACACGCGGCATTTTCCGGCTCTACGCCAATAACTTTAACATGAGGGCTAACAACTTTTGTAGCAAGTGCAACGCCGCTGGCAAATCCGCCGCCGCCAATAGGTACAAGAATTGCATCAACGTCTTTCAATTCGTTAATAATTTCAAGTGCGGTTGTACCCTGCCCAAGTAAAACTTCCCTATCGTTGAACGGATGAACATAAATATAACCGTGCTTTTTCTGAAGTTCCAAACTGTATAAATAGGCGTCGTCGAAACTATCGCCGCGCAATACAACTTCTGCGCCGTAAGCCCTGGTTGCCTCAACTTTCAAAATTGGAGTTGTTGCAGGCATACAAATTACGGCTTTAACGCCGAGTTTCTGCGCCGCAAATGCTACGCCCTGCGCGTGGTTGCCTGCAGAGGAAGTTATAACGCCTTTAGATTTTTCTTCGTCTGTAAGTTGAGAAATTTTGTTATACGCGCCGCGCAGTTTAAATGCGCCGGTATGTTGCATATTTTCCGGCTTGATATAAATTTCATTACCACTTTGTTCAGAAAAAAAATCACTTTGAATCAAGCGCGTTTTTTTGACAATTCCCGAGAGTTGCTTATCTGCGCGATAAACATCAGCAATAGTTGTAGTTTCAACAATTTTTTTATTTTCGTCATTTACAACGGTATTTGTGTTTTCTTCCAAAATTAATCGTCTCCATTTTATTTACAAAATTATTTAACTATCTAATTTTAAAATATTTTCAGTAAGTTTGGCAAGGAAATAAGAAATTTTAGGCGGGACAGCATTTCCAATTTGCTTGCATATGGAAGTTTTGCCACCGCAAAAAATAAAATCGTCCGGAAAACTTTGAATACGCGCCGCCTCTCGTGGCGATAAAGTTCGATTTTCCTCAGGGTGAATAAATCTTCCGCCTGCCGGCGTATCAAATCTTGTAGTGATTGTCGGAGCTTGTTCATTCCAACATAATCTGCCATAGGAGCCGCTGTGAACTGAATTTATTTTTTCTTCCAATGAAGTAAAATTTGCGCCGTTAGATATTCTGCTCATTCGATTAACGGCAAGTTTAGAATGATTTGTTTGATTGTGATTTTTAAGTACAGATTCATTTGACGCCAAATAACGCTGATAATTTGTAACGGGCTTAGGATTTTCTACTTCGCCATTCGCAGATACTTTTGGCAAATTTCCAATAGCATCTTGAACGGTTACCGCGTCAAAATAATCCGGAAAAGTTTCAAGGATTTTGGATTTTGTAAAATCCCAAACTTCATCAAGATTTACGGCTTTATTTCTAACGCCAATAATTACAATTCGCTCCCTTTTCTGCGGTATTCCAAAATCAACCGCTTTTACGATTTTGTACTGCATATCATAATTTTGCCCGTCAAAAATTTTAAATATATTTTTGAAAATCTTTCCGCCATGCATTGTCAATATTCCCTTGACATTTTCCATAACAAATATTTGAGGTTGAACTTTTTTAACGACAAAAAAATATTGCTCAAAAAGATAATTGCGCGGGTCGTCAATAAATCCTTCCCTTATTCTTGCGCCCGCCATAGAAAAACCTTGACACGGCGGACCACCTACGATTATATCTGCCTCGCCTTCCTTGAAAATTTTACTTTGGCTGATATTTTTTATATCGTCAACAATTACATTTACATTCGGATGATTTAAAAAATATGTTTCGGCAATGGTTGAATCAATTTCAACAGCTTTTTTTATAGTGTAACCGGCTTGAACAAATCCCAAAGAAAGTCCGCCACAACCTGCAAACAAATCAATGACATTCACGCTTTAACCGCCTCCACCAATACGATAACTATTTGAAAAATTTTTTATATAATCACTTTCTTCAAAATTTAGCCCGTACAAAAAATTAACGTACTCATCAATTTCAGAAATTTCTTTTAAGCAGAATTTGTGCTTATATTCATAATCTGTTTGTTTTGTACCAACATAAATTTTATTTTGTTCCAAAGAATTTTCTAAATTCGTTACCAAAATTTTGGCGCGTTCTAAATCAAAAGTTTTTGGCAATTTAAATCCGGACAATTCTTTTTTTGTAATGTGCCAACAATCTGACACGCAAACCCAATACCACCAAAACAAAGACGAATTCAGCAAAAGTACACTCAAGGCGGCGTAATTTTCGTCAGCACAACGGAAAATTTTATATTCTGAACTGGAATGACATTTTAAAAAAGCCTTTATCCAAAAAGTTGCTCTCATATTCAAATAAAAAGGCGCACCTTCAGATAAAAATAATTCGCTCAAAGAAATTTGTTTAGAAAATATTTTTTTATAAATTTCAATGTCAATCTTTGTACCGATTTTGGGAATAAATTCAGCACAGTAAAAATTATTGGCAACAACGCTTAAATTTTCAAATAAATCCTTGCGTTCATTGCGATACCAATAAGTATAATTTCCCGTGAATATCGATAAATCCGAATTTGCACTTTTGCCGAACAAAATGCAAAGTTTTTGGTGTACAGATAAAAATAAACTGCACGGTCTGTCAGCAAAACTTAAAATATATTGGAGCGGCAAAATTTCAAACAATTCTTCACGAATTTTTTTCATTCGCAGAGTTGAAATGTAAGACAGCGGGATTATAAAACCCATGACGCCATTTTTTTTTAACAATTTTGAGGCAACTGACAAAACATTTGCATAGATATTGCCATATTTTTCTTGATAAATTGCCGAAGATTTTTTTTCCTCAACATAAGGCGGATTTCCAATTATAATATCAAATTTTTTGTTATGAAATTCGCCGAATTCTATAAAATCATAGCCGGAAAAATTATCATTAATAACTTTGCCGAGATTAGATATAAATTCTGCGCCGTAACGATTTAGCACGCTCAAAAATAATCTAAGTTTGACTATCAAAATTGAATCGTGATTTAAATCATTTCCATACAAAGTTGAAACAATCTTACAAATTTTATCAGAATCAATCGCTACTCCAAAATTTTCAAGGCAATTCAATTTCATTTCCAAAATTGGCAATAAAAAAACTCCGGAGCCGCAGGTAGGATCAAAAAAAGTACACTCATAACAAAAATTATTGTAGGGAATATCTTCAGAAAAATTTTTGTTCAAATTTGGAATTTTAATTTTATCATAGAAAAGTTTTACGCTGTTTGAAATTATAAATTCAACAATATCATTCGGCGTGTAATAAATTCCGCGTTTCTTTCGCAATTCATTTTTTTCATTGAAACTGCCCAATTCGGCTTGAAGTGTTTCATAGCTGCATTGCCTGTCCAAATATTCGATTTTATAATTGCCTGTGACTATCAGCGCGTCCAATTCGCACAAAATTTTTTTTAAATTTTTACCGTTGTAATTTTGAAAAAGATATGTATATATCGTCGATAAATATTTTGAAATTGAATTGCTATTTTCTAAGGAATAAATTTTAATATTTTAATCGCTCCAATCTTTTTTCAAGAATCCCGCCTGCATTTACATTTACAATCCGGAATATTACAATATCGGATATAATTTTTAGGAGATGATTTTATGGTTACAAAACAAGGAAATTTATATTTTATCGACGTCAACCCCGCTATGAAAAAGGCGGCGTTAGATTTTGCAGTTGAAATTATCAGCACTGACAATCAATACTCAAGGTTACTGCCGGAAAATATGAGACGCTCCAATAATTTTAATCTTAAACAGAAATTGGAAATACAAAGGACTTTCGTAGGTAAATTGGGAGAAATTGTTTTTCGTGAATTTTTAATTTCTCAAGGAAAAGAATCAAATGATAACCAAATGTTTGAAATTTTTGAAGGACAGATGAACGTTGATAAATTTGATTTTGAGACAAAAGATAATCAAAGTGTCGATATAAAATCCGGCTTTAGAAAAATTCACAAAAGATTATTAGTCAACGTTGAACAATTCGACAGGAACCCAAAAAAATATTATGTTGCCGTTTGGTTTAACGGCGCGGACAGTGACGAAAATAACAAACTTATCGTGCTGAATTCAATCACGCAAGGGATTATATACGGCTATGCAACCTACGCAGATTTAACAAGGGCAGAAGTTAAAAATTTTGGCGAAGGAGACGCACGCAGTATTTTTTACAATCAGCTAAGAGGAATAGATAACCTGCTTGACAAATTTTAAATTAAATTTCGACTAAGTTTATAAATTTTTATCGATAAATTTTTCTGATAAAATTCTGGCAGCTGAATCTTCCTGCAACAAAATTTCAAGCGTAGGATTTTTTATAACTGCGCGAGAATTCATAGCATTTTCAATAATGTCATAAATCTGCAAAAAATTGATTTTGCCCGCCAAAAAAGCCGCCACTGCAACTTCATTAGCCGCGTTGAAAACACAAGGCATAGTTCCGCCAATTTTGCCCGCCGCGTACGCAAATTTTAAACCTTTGAAAGTTTCAATATCTGGTTTTTCAAATGTCAAATTTTTTATTTCCCAAAAGTTCAATTTTTTGACAGGAGAAATTTTTCTGTCGGGATAAGTTAAAGCGTACTGAATGGGAAGGCGCATATCAGGCGCGGCAAGTTGCGCAATTATGGAGCCGTCGCAAAATTCAACCATTGAATGAACGATACTTTGCGGGTGTACCACAACTTGAATTTGT